>JAFGIT010000170.1 GCA_016929465.1 Candidatus Coatesiibacteriota bacterium
TAACTGCTATTAAGGAGAAATATATGCTGTTTGAATGTCCTTCTAAACATAGCCAACAGCTACGAGACCAATGAAAGGAGGTGGAGTATGAACGAATTGCAGACAGAGGTAAATGGCGAAGAGTCAAAATGCGTAAGGGCAACCTCAGGAATGTACCTGACCTTTAAACTCGGAGAAGAAGATTACGCCCTCGAAATCCTGAAAGTCCAAGAGATCATGGGAATCATAGACATCACCCACGTCCCAAGGACGCCAGATTTCATTCGAGGTGTCATCAATCTTCGTGGCAAAGTCATACCTGTGGCGGACCTGAGACTGAAATTCGGAATCGGAGCCGAAAACAACACCGACAAAACCTGCATCATCGTACTACAGGTCACCCGTGATGCCGAACTTATCACCATGGGCGTTATCGTCGATGAAGTGTCAGAGGTGCTCGATATCACTTCAGAGCAGATTGAACCCGCTCCATCTTTTGGGGTCCAAGTCGATATGGACTTCATTATGGGGATGGGCAAGATAGACAAACGAGTCGTGATCATTCTAGACGCGGACCGGCTAATGACAGGCGCGGATGTGAACGCAATGAAGAGAGCTACGAAAGCGGCATAGAGACGACAAAATCTATGCTAATTTTTGGAGGAAATATATTCCATGTTTAAGAATATGAAATTGAGAACGAAGCTTATGGCGATCGGCATACTCGTGTGCGCCATCCCGCTTCTCATTACATTATTCGTCGTTCTCAATCAAAATAGCAAGATGACAGAGATTGCGGCCAACGAAAGCACCGAGCTGGCATACGCACAGCTCGACGCCATCGCAGAAGGCGTGTATTCACTGTGTGAGACGGAACAGGACGTTGTCCAAAAGGCGGTAAACCATTCGCTCAACGTCGCAAGGCGAGTGCTGAGCGATGCCGGCCAGGCAACGCTCTCACAGGAAGAAATGGTGAAGTGGAACGCGGCGGACCAGTTCACGAAGGCCAGTAAGACGGTTTCTTTGCCGAAATTCATGGCGGGAGATTCGTGGCTCGGCCAGATCAAGGACATGGACAATGCCGCGCCAGTGGTGGATGAAGTAATGAAACTGGTAGGTTGCACTTGTACTATATTCCAGAGAATGAACGACAGCGGCGATTTGCTCAGAGTGTGCACTAATGTCAAGAAACTCGATGGAACCAGAGCGATTGGTACATATATACCGAGCCATGGTCCCGACGGAGAGGCCGATCCCGTTGTTGCATCGATTTTGAGCGGTGCGACGTATCGGGGGCGTGCCTACGTTGTGAACTCCTGGTACATAACCGCATACGAACCCATTATCGATGAATCCAGAAATGTTATCGGCGCGCTCTACGTCGGTGTTCCCCAGGAGAGCGCTTCTTCGCTCCGCAAGTCGATCATGAACATCAAGGTCGGCGACACAGGCTATGTCTATGTTATCGACTCAAAGGGCAACTACTTGATCTCCAAGGATGGAGAAAGAGACGGAGAGAACATCTGGGAAGCCAAAGATATCGATGGAAACCTCTTTATCCAAGACATCTGCAACAAGGCGGTCAAACTCGATCCGAAGAGCATCGATGAAGTTCGATACCCCTGGAAGAACGAGGGTGACGCCGACGCAAGGATGAAGGTCGCGAGGATCAAATACTTCAAGGAATGGGACTGGGTCATAGGAGTTGGCTCATATCTCGATGAATTCTTGAAGGCGGAGACTTCCGTCCGTGAAGTCGCCGGAGACGGGCAGACAATCCTGATGATTGTCCTGCTAGTCACTCTAACTGCATCCATATTGATCTGGCTCTTTATCGCTAGAGGTATCACGAGCAAGATCACAGCGATCGTCTCCGAACTGACCGATTCATCCGAGCGTCTCGCAACGGGATCTGCGCAGGTGGCCTCTTCGAGTCAAATGATGGCAGAGGGTGCTAGCGAGCAGGCATCGAGCCTCGAGGAAGTCTCGAGCAGTCTCGAAGAGATGTCCGCGATGACCAAGCAAAACGCTGACAATGCCGGCCACGCGCGAGACCTTTCTGCCGCCGCTTCTGATACCGCCAAGAAAGGTGTTGATGCAATGGAAAGAATGTCATTGGCGATAGAGAAGATAAAGAGCTCGTCGGACAGCACGGCCAAGATCGTCAAGACAATCGATGAAATAGCCTTCCAAACCAACCTGCTCGCCCTGAATGCTGCGGTCGAGGCCGCACGTGCCGGGGAGGCCGGCAAGGGATTTGCCGTCGTTGCGGAAGAAGTGCGAAACCTCGCACAGAGAAGCGCCGAAGCCGCAAAGAATACCGCTGACCTGATCGAGGAATCCGTCAAGAACGCTGAAGGCGGAGTCAGCATAAATGTAGAAGTAAATAAGGCGCTGCATGAGATAGCAGACAGCGTGAGCAAATCGGTCGATATTGTCTCCGAAATCGCTGCCGCAAGCGAGGAGCAGGCCCAGGGAATTGAGCAGATAAATACCGCAGTAGCTGAAATGGATAAGGTCACGCAGCAAAACGCAGCGAGCGCTGAGGAGTCCGCCTCTGCGAGTGGAGAGCTCTCTGGTCAGGCAAATAGCCTTGATGAGGCCGTCAAGATGCTCGAGAAGATCGTAGGCGGATCGGGCTCAGAACACGCCACCGGTCGTGGCCTCTCACCAAAGAGGCCGGCTTCGAGCGCAAGCGAAGGTGGTATGAAGCGGATTGTAAACCAAGACAAACAAAAACGACCCACGGCCAAGAAGGCAATGAAGCCAGAGCACGTCATCCCATTGAGTAAGGATGAACTTTCAGATTTCTAGGTGCAGATAACAGTGATTGGGGGACCGAATCGCCTCGGTCCCCCGTCACCTTCGTATCCAAATAGAGGATATATAGGAAGAAGACGTGGACCGCGCTACCTACGATCAATTCAGGACGTTGATATACGATCTCAGTGGCATCTCACTCAATGACAACAAAGAGATGCTGCTATCATCGCGAATAATAAAGAGAATGCGCGCATTAAGACTCGGTGACGTCCGGGAGTACCTCGAATGCGTCCTGGATGACAATACCGGGAGCGAGGTCGTTCAATTGATCGATGCCATATCTACGAATGTGACACATTTCTACCGCGAGCCAGACCATTTCGAGTTCCTGAAACGAGTCGTCTCTGAATGGGCCAAAAAAGGCAAAAGAAGGCTCAGAATCTGGTCAGCGGCCTCCTCTACCGGTGAAGAGCCCTATTCTATCGGAATGAGCGTCATGGATGCGCTGCAAAACTACAATATAGATGTAAAGATACTCGCAACTGATATCTGCACGAGAGTCCTCCAAAAGGCCGAGACCGGAATCTACGAAGAGGCATCCCTCAAGAATGTCTCCCGAGCCAATATACAAAGGTACTTCAATCGTATTGAGACACCGAAGAGTGCACCGCCGCTCTACGAGATCAAGCCGCTCTTGAAGAATATGGTGGTATTCCGTCGGCTGAACATCGCTCAGCCACCCTTCCCGATGACCGGGCCTCTCGACATAGTGTTCTGCAGAAATGTCATGATCTACTTCGACAA
>JAFGIT010000171.1 GCA_016929465.1 Candidatus Coatesiibacteriota bacterium
ACCCAATACGCACCACAATCCCCTCAAAAAACATAAAACCGAACCAGCTCGACCTCTCAAAAACCGTCAATCTGATTATTGGGGGCCTGCAACAGCTCATATCTGCTTCGGGGACCACATCAATGAGATTTCCTCACTTGCTTTGAAATGAGCTGCCTGTTGATGTAGTATTGTTCTTGGGCACCGGGACAATTCGCATATTAAATGATTGATTTAGGTTCAGACAAAAGACAAACACGATTACAAATCAATACGATTGACTGGAGGGTGTGATGGCTGATCAAGGAAAGGCCAGATGGTCCAAACGGATAATAATAGCCGCGCTTTTGGTCTGCTTCCTTATAGGGGTGCTGGTTGTCGCGGTCAGCATCTATCTCTCTGACGCTCGCGTCGCGAAGATGATCGAGGAGGAACTCGGTGCAGCGATAGGACGGGAAGTGTCGGTAGGTAGCGTGGATCTGAGGCTCTTTGCCACAACGCTCGAGGTGAAGCAGATCGTCGCCACCGATTTGAGTAAGTATGGAAGCGCTCCCATGCTCTCCATTGGCTCGGCTGAGGTTCGATTTCGGATATTGCCCCTTTTGGGCGGAAGAGTAGAGATAGAGCGGATAGACGTGTCTTCGCTCGTGTTTCGCCTGGTTCAGGCGAGAGATGGCATGCTGAACATATCCGATATCCCCGCGGCTCCCGAGGCGTCATCCGAAGGAGATGGGGATGGCTCGACTGACCTCCCGGTCATCCTGGTCGAGAGCATTGGCCTGAAATCGGGTGAAGTTCGATACATCGACCATCTATCAAACCAGGAGGTAGCGCTCAAGGACCTGAGCTTCAAAGGGCAGGCCAAGAGCCCGGGCGGCTCCAGCCTCATGCTTTCGGGTGCATTAGGAGGGAATTCGGTTAGCGTTACGGAAGCCGATAACTCCATATTCGAATGGCCCAGTTGGAATGCGAATCTCGAGACCACGATAGACCTCGACAGCGGTAAAATGAATATCCCGACGCTGAAGCTCGGAACCAAGGGGATATCGGGCAAAGGCCTTCTCGAAATTGATAATATATATGGTGATGACCCCGGAATAGAAGCGAAGATGGGCCTCGCTCTCGACCTCGCGGAAGCGCCGATATCCTCCTTGTGTGATGTGGGAAACGATTGCGCCGGCAAGGTTTCGGGCGACGTTGTAGTCTCGGGCACCATATCCGACATTGTCATCTCGTTCGACGGAGACTTGAGTGGGATTGTCTTGAGGGGAACCGCCGATGACAGTTCGGCCTTCTCGATCGGGTCAGGAACCGTAAAGCAGAGCGTCAGGTTGGCGACGGAGGGCCGAGTCTCCCTCGATGGTTTCATCTCGCTTCTCGACCTGGGGGCTGCCGCTAAGTCAGAACGACTTAACTCAATAGACGTAACGAACAAGATGGAGCTCAATGGCGACTGCGTGTCTATTGAGAAGCTCATTCTCGATGCTCCCGGCGCTAATCTATGGATATCAGGAAGGGCGTGCGCCGATGGTGAAAATGGCCCAGGCGCACTTGATATCCTTGGCAAGGCACAGGTCAGTCTTTCGCGGTTCGTCGAGCCTCTCGTCGCGGAATTCTCGGACTTGGGCGGGGATCTCAATGCCGACTTCTCGCTCAAAGGGACCACCGAGGTCCCACAGGTGCACATAAAATGCGAGAGCGAGAAGCTCAGCATGACAGAGACCGCATCGAAAACTCGGATAGCGATCGACAAGTTCAAGATAGTCCAGGACACTAAGGGGACGGACCCGGCGTCGCTTCCATTCCAGGGCTCCTTCTCGTGCGGGAAAATCTCGATTACCCAGCCGAAGGAGAAGCCATATTCTTTTGAAGACATCCACATCGACAATCGCCTGGTTCTCAATACCCGGGGCGACCTCCTGACAATTGACAAGTTTTACGCCCTAATACCAGGGGTAAATCTCGACCTCAGCGGCACCGTGGACAAGATATCGACGGATGCCCCCGACGTTGCCATGAAGGGTAAGGGAGAGCTCGATCTCGCGCGGCTGTTGGCGCTCGTCCGCCCGTTCTCGGGGCTATCGAGTGCCGAGTTGGACGGCCAGGGCAAGGTCTCCTTGAATTTCGACGCCCAATCAAAAGGGAGCGATAATAGGGTGGAATTCATTGCGAAATCGAAGCAGGTAGCCATCGACTACGCCGCGGAGGGCGCGTCTGATTCCAGGACTCGCTACACCTTCGATGGGCTCGAGGTTCAGCAGAGCGCTGTTGATTCGAGCTCCCGAGGTCTGAACATCGAGGGAGCTGTCTCCTGCAGCCGTCTCACTTTGACACCGAAGGGCCAGAAAGCCAATAGCTTCAATAACGTGGGCGTCAAGAACGACTTGGTCCTCGATTCGGCACGGGACTCCCTGGCCGCCCGGAAGCTGGTTGTCTCGCTACCTGGCCTCGATTTCGACCTGACCGCGGACGTTAGAGGGCTCTCATCGGAGACTCCTGATGTCAAAGCGGATGGGAAGGCGAAGATCGATCTATCGGACCTTGTCTCCCTGCTGAGGCCACTCATCGGTGTGTCTCGAAGTGAGCTGGACGCGAAGGGAAAGCTCGACCTGAATCTCGTCGGACGCTATCAGAAGGGAGTCGGGAGCGGAGAGATCAAGCTCGTCTCGGATAACGTCGAATTGGATCACAGACCTGGCGGAAAGGGAGCAGTCAATACACGCTACACCATCGAGGGCTTGAATCTCAGCCAGAGGGCGACCGGCTCCAGCCCCGATTCGACACCGCTGAATGGCGCCCTTTCGTGCAAGAAGCTCACGGTAAAGACCGGCACCGAGCCGCCAGTTGTTGTGCCCGGCGCCAGCATATCAGATCGGGCCACTTACCGTCAAAAGGACGACAGTCTGAAGATCGATGAATTCGCCGTCGTTATGCCCGGCGTCAGACTGAACACCAACGGCGACTTGAAGAGCATCTCTGCCGAGGCTCCCATGATAGACCTGAAGGGAGACTGCTCGATAGACCTCGAGAGACTGATGGAGCTGACGAGGCCGCTAATCGGGATGTCCAAGGCTGAATTGGACGCCGAGGGTGAGCTGAAGGTCGCTTTCAGTGGGCGGACAGGTCACAGCCTCGATGTCGAGGCCAAAGTTAGTTCCCCCCGGGTTGTCCTGAAATACCAGCCAAAGGAAAAAGAGAAGAAGCAGGCCGGCGCAAAGGGGACAACCGAATCCGATCTCGCGCCCCTGGACTATGGTGACCTAGCAGTCCATGCAAGCTCCCGGATCGACCAGTTCATTTACAATAACCTGGTCACTTACGACCAGGTTTTGGATGTCAATTTGAGAAATAATAGGCTCGAGATCAAGCAGGCTGACTTCCGCTTTGCAGAAGGCTCGATGAAGACGAGAGGATGGGCGAAGCTGGATGTGCCTGGCTGGGAGTATTCCGTCAACACGCAGGCTGCTGGAGTCAAAGTCGCCGACCTCGGCGAGCTCGTTCCGTTAATCCGCTGGATGCAAGTCAATGGGAAGGTCGATGGGACAGCGGATCTCGCCGGCAAAGGCACCACAATGGATGCCCTCGGCAAGTATCTGAATGGTACGACGAAATTCAAGGTGTCCGACGGGCAGCTTATGCCGGGGCCGATGCTAAGTTCAGTGGGCTCGATCCTTGGCCTTGAGGAACTGAAGAAGCCGATCAAATTCAGGGAGATGAAGGGGCAAGCGACGGTCAAGGACGGCAAGGTCAACGTATCGCAGCTCGATACTTCGAACAATGACATGAGCCTCACGTTGACCGGTGGTATTTGGCTCGACGGAAGATTGGACCTCGACCTCGACGCGACGCTCTCCGAGCAGTTGTCTTCACGAATGGCCGGTCTAAATCAAATCGCCTCGCTGCGCGGCAAGAAGGTAAAGATCCCGTTCAAGATTGGTGGCACGTTGAGCTCCCCGAGGCCGATTCCAGACCTGAAGGATCTGCTAACGGCAGCAGCGACAGACGAGGCTCTCAACCTGCTGGATGGCTTTCTGAAGAAGAAGTAGCATCAAGGCGGTCAGCAGTTCGATCTCGCATTTCTAAGGGGAATCCGACGGTTGGTCGCCATCACGGAGTCTCAATCGGTGGAATCCATGTCTTCCATCTGGAAGAGGGAATTCTGGGCTCAATTCTATCTTGAATCGCTCCCAGAAGGCTCTCTCCTTTTGGGGCATTCTTCCATCGAAGTAGCTCTTGATCTTCTGGTTCAGATCATTTCTCGAGAGAAACATGTAGATCGGATCTCCCCTGCGAATGGCAGACTCGGTTTGCTTTGGGGATGAACTCAGACCGAATTGCACTGGATTTGCAGTTCTGTGATATCCCCCAAAATAGATCATCTGTGCCTGCAGCCGTTCATCTACTGTCGCAAAGACAATCCACGCGCCCTTTTCCATTTCGGATACGGAAGCCAGGCTGGCCTGATAGACGTTGCATTCATCCACTGCACGCCAGATGAAGCGAAGCCCAAGATTCGAAAGAAGCAGGATCGCGGCCAAACAGGACAGAACGGCTCTGGGCGCAGGAACTCGAAGCACAGATAGCGATAGCAGAAGGGCAGAGAAAAACGGGAACATCCAGAACTTGTGGTTGTATGGATCCCACCAAAAGGCAAAGGCCCCACCGAGGAAAGAGGCAAGAAAAAGGGCAAATAGCGGCTGGTTCTCGAGCCTACCTCTCCTGGATATCCAGCAATAGACAATATAGGCTAGAATCACCATCAGGAAGTAGAGCAAGTACCTCGCGGGGAAAAAACTGAGCTTGGAAAACACGACATTCATGGTCAGTCCCCTCAGGGAATCTCTCATGGGCGCATTTGAGAATTCGAGATATGAGGACATCCAGATTGGGTAGTGGAATATCCAACGGCCGAGAGAGCGGAGATCCATTGGCTTAAGGGCGATAAAGGCACCGAATTGCACAGCAAGTGCAACGGCCGCCGCCGTCCCGGCGAATATGCCGGTTTTCAGATTGAGTCTCGCTTCCCGGTTGCTGATTAACCAGACGAATATGGGCACCAAGACCAGGACCACTGACTCCTGATGAAAGCATATCGCAAGCCCCGCAAGAAACCCTCCCAGAAGCCTTGCGGCCCTTGTGTCGCCGAATAGTCCGAAGTAGATGGCTGCGGCAGAAAAAAACACCGCAATCGCGTATGGCTCGCCATCTGTCGCCTCATGCCACAGGGCTCCGCTGCTCCCATAGATGATTGCACCGGCATAGGAAAAGAACTCTGGACGACCTAGCCCCGATAGAATCCTCCGGAAAAAAACCACCGCCCCGGCACCAGCGAGAGCACTGAGTATCTGTGCGATGTCAATGGCCCTAACCTCTATCAGGAGCAGGGATAAGACGCGTCGAAGGACCCACACGAGCGGCATGTGCAGTAGGTGGTGAGGGTGGAACATGTCCTCGAATGAGCCGTACTCGACCTTGATGGCATACCATATCGCGTCGAAAGCCTGCATGGAGGCCTTGGTTGCGAGATACAGCAACAGGAAGCCTGCGAAGAGGCAAAATTCGCCCCGCCAGTTCGTTAGAATCGGGCGGGGCGACTTAATTTCTTTCAGGGATGGCGCACTCTCCAGATTAGTTCCTCCCCATCGATTATTAGAACAGCACCCCTATCCCCGCCGAATACATGTCGGCATCGAGGTAATACTCTCGCTCGAACTTGCTGTTGTGGCGATAGTTGTTATATCGAAGGTCGAGGTTTATCTTGTCCACATAATCTCCGCCAAGCCAGGACGGACAGCCCGCAAGTCCGAGAATGTCGATTATCACGGCGCCGCCGATTGTGACGGATTCACCGGGGAACAGGCTAACGCTCAGGTCGTCGCCGTATTCCTGCTGCTGCCAGAGCTGCCACTCCTGATCTTCGTCCAAACTCGGGTCGTCCTCGCCGTGCCAGCGATATCTGACCATCACGAGAATCTCATCTATAATATACTGATAGACCTTTGCCTCGAAGGTATTGGTGTAGAAGCTGTCGCCATCCAGTGAATACCTGTAATAGACCTGGAGGGAGGTCCGAGTGGGGAAATACTGATTCACCTTTGCAGACCAGGACCAGGTCTCCGGCAGGGCGGACTGTGTGGCGTAAGATGCGCTGAGCTGGCACATGGTCATCTTGGTGATGATCTGCGTCACTGTCAGGGTGTACGAGTTCGTATAGGAGGTCGTCCTGCCCGGAAGGTACTTGTAAGTGGTTATATCGTACTCCCAGTAGGGCGTCAGGTTGGCATCCGTGTGCGAATACGCGCCCTCGATAGTCGTGTTCTGGTCGAACAGCGGCTGGGAATAGGAGATTGTGTAGGCATGCGATGTCGGCTTCCTGAGACCACCTACGTCAGGATCTTCCTTCGCCTTCTTCTCCATCTCGTGGATCAGATAGGCGTCCGTAAGGCGAATCGCCCTGTCTGTGTAGGTGTATCCGAGAACCAGCTTCCCATCCTTGACGGTCTTCTGCTCAACCTGTAGCGAGTACTGGTCGCCGTATGAGTAATTCCTGGTTGCAGGCTCCCAGAGTGGTATCTTCCAATACCGTGTGTCAGAGTGAAGATAAGAGAGCTTCAACTTCGTCTTATCCAAGACCTGCCGATCGAGCCTGAAGGTAAAGGCGTTATTGATAGTATCGTTCTCATCACGGTATCGGAAGTAAGTGAAGGTGAAATTGTCCTGGGAGCATCTGCAATCAGCCGCCAGGACGAACAACATCGCGAATAGCGCCACAATGAATGCGCCTTGCCTCACCGAGCTCGATATCCTAATAGACTTATTCAGCATGGGAGCACTCCTTACTTACCGGCGCAGCTTACGCAGCCGCCGCCACTTCCGCCACCGCCAGTAACCCAGGCCTTCTCCATATCGCCGAAGACCAAGAACTCCAACGAGCCGACATCAGGATTGATCTCCTCGAATAACATGATCGGGTCGGTCAAGAACTCCATGTCATACGGCTTGACCGTAGCGCAGCCCGTGCAAAGTGGGGCCGCAAGCAGAAGCAGCAGAAGGACAGCCTGCCATCGGTATCTGAGAAATTGACCAGCCATTCTCATTTCAGCAGCTCCTCCACCTTCTTCTGGACTACTTCCTCCATTATGCCGACATATTTATTCTGTATCTTTCCATCCTTGTCGATGATGAATGTCGTGGGCACCTTGAACACCCCGTACTTCTTCATCAGTTCCTTATCCGGATCATGGATCACGGGATAGCTCAGCGGCCTTTTGTCGAGGTAATTCTCCAGTTTGCTGTCGCGCTGATCGATGGAGACGGCGATGACCATTAGGCCTTCTTTGTACTTCTCGCGATAGAGCTTCTCGTAGAACTTGATCGCTTTGCGGCATGGGACGCACCAGGTTGCCCAGAAGTCGATGATAACGACCTTGCCCTTATAGTCACTCAACGAGATGGGCTTCCCTGTCTTGAAGTTCTTCATGGTGAACTCGGGGGCCGCCTTCGAGGTAGTAACATCGGGCTCTTCCGCGAAGAGCGGCATCGTGAACGTGATCGCTAACGCAAATGCCAAGACGACGCCGAAAAAACGCATGCTGCAATCCTGCATCTTCATGGTAGCTCCTTGTTGTTTATTAATGAGTTCTTCAATCGGGCTATCTGGATTCATAACAATTCAAGCTATGGTCTTCAAGCGCGTAGTTTCCGTCGCCGGCATCGACTCATCATCGCTGCGGTACCCCACCGCGTCAAAGCAACCCCATGGATTGGGCGCTTTACCCTTATGGTAAGAGGGCACTCGTTGAGGCGCTATCTGAAGGAGGCCAGGTGGAGCGTGAACACGAGTAGCCATCCCCAGGAGAAAGTTGAACTTCCATCCACCAAGGTTATGATGTACCAAGAATACGAGTTGAATCTCGAGCTATATGGGGTGTCTTGCCCGAGAGGGCGCTTAACCGATTTTGGAGGAGATCATGTATAGAACTATTCTTATCGTTTTTTTGCTCGCTCTTTGCCTTGGCGCGCATGCTGAGACTCTAGAGATGCTTCCTTTCGATACCAGAGTCGAGCCCTTGCCCGAGTCGACTTTCATCCCCGATGACTCCGCTCGGGAATTGAGGCTCGGCTTCGAGGCATCTAGAAAGCCGATCGCGCTTGATGGCAGGGGAGACTACTTCCGCAATCTCACACTCACAGAGGCGATATCGCCAACGGCCGAGGAGGCACTCGAAATCGTGCCGGATTGGCTGAGCATGGACCTCTATGACATGTTCACGAGGCTTTCGCCGGTCGATCAAGAGAGCTACGGTCAGCTCTTGCTTTCCATTTCCGATCCCCGCCTGATCGATGAAGTGGCCTTCACGATAGCCCATTCTTCAAAGTCTATCTTGAGCTCGACCGATCCGGACGTGTACGTGGTAAATGCCCAGTTGCTATACGAAGTGGATCCCATCATATCCTACGCGGATATAATAGACTACGGTGAGGCAGGTACCGATCCTGACTACTACTCGACAATCATATATACCTCGATAGTCAGCGGGGCGACGGTCCAGTACGAATTGCCGCTCGACATATATTACTGGTACGTGGTTCACCCGAAGCTGGGTGACGAGTACCCGTCGATGAATCCAAATCCATCAACGAATCAAAGCACCTACGGCTATTTCTGGCGCGAGTATCTCTTCTACAATCCATCAGAGGACTTCGACTACAGCATTTACCGCATTGCCAAATATCCGAATATGCTGGAAGAGGGAGATGTAGACGGTTGGGGTCCGAGCGCCACGGGCTACCTGGCCGACGGTTCCCGGCAATGCAATGAGGGCATAATCCTGGGAGGTCCCGGAACAGAGCGTCCTGTGCTGGTTGAATATCATTGGAGCTACGGTCGGATAGTGGTAACGACGTTGGATGTTGAGCGAGCATACGATGCCGGACACGGCGCTGTTCTGGAGAACATGCTGATGCGATCAAGTGGCCATCAGGACGAATTCATGGTGCCATACTCTGGCCCGGGCAGCTACTTCGACCAAATCGGAATAATCGACGATAGCGGGGATCCAGATACTATCGGGCCCATTACAGAGGTGCTGGATGACAACGGCGTCCGCTACATCTTACTTACGGTCTCCGAGATAATGGAGATCGAAGAGTGGGAACGCTACTTCACGAAGCTCCTGATTCCATCATATCAGAGCCGCGCAACATACGAGTCTCTCGTTTCAGAGGAATTCATGGCAAAGCTCAATGATTGGTTGAACACAGTTGGCGGGACGGTGGAGTTCCACGGCGCATGCACCGCTGAAAACGACTGGTCCGATCTTCAAGTCCTCAAATTGAGCTACGTTGCAGAGGAGATCGACGACTTCTCAATCAACCGTTTTCCGGTCCTCGGCGATGTCATAAGCAAAGCCACACACGTCTGGGACGACAATTACGTGAAGGCAGGCCTTTCGCGCTATCGGCCATTCGAGGAGGGCCAGATGGCCGTTGATGTCATCACGAATTGGGCATCTCGAATGCTCTGGATCCGGGCCCGTGGCAATCGC
>JAFGIT010000172.1 GCA_016929465.1 Candidatus Coatesiibacteriota bacterium
CGGTATCGCCCTTATCAGGGCGGCGATCAATAGAATGTGAATGCCATCGAAAATTGTGGTGCTCGAATTACCTACAATCTGAGGTCACACCCTTATCGATCATAACGCTGGTCAAAGCGGTGGAAACGGTGATATTATCTCGCTTGCGCAGAATACCGGAATGCAACCGACCAACAAGAGAAGGAGGACATATCATGCGTACAGGCATGATCGTCATGTTTGCAGCTTTTGCGCTTGTGGGGGGCGTTTCACCTGGCGTTGGGTATTGCAGCGTCAGCAGCCTTCATGCCTCGAGTGCATCGAACGACATAAGCATCGAGTGCTCCCTGAACAAGGCGAAGTTCTCACCCGGCGAAGTGTTGCAGGTTTACCTTTCAGCCCAGAACACGGGCGGTGAGACCATGGTGGACGTTCACGTAGCCTTTGTCGCCGAAGGGGCCATATACGATTTTGTGCCTCTTGGCGATGTCCCGCTCCTGACAGGCAGTATCGGGCCGGCGATGGTTTTCGAGCTGTCTATTCCGCCGGATACCCCAACGGGGGACTACCTCTGCACTGCTTCCCTGACGAGTGCCGGCGGGCTCGATATTATAGTCATGGACACGGTCGAATTTTCGATAGGGCAGTCAGGTCCTTTGACAGACATCAATATGATTTCAATCCCCGCCGGCTCATTTGTGATGGGCTCTCCCGAGAGCGAGGAAGGCAGGCGAAATGACGAAGGGCCCCAACGGACGGTCGAACTACCTGCCTTTATGATCTCCGAGACCGAAATAACCGAGAAGCAATGGGAAGATGTCATGGGCTGGAACGACAGCCCAAACTCGCTTGGAGATGACTATCCCGTCGAAAGCATCACTTTCTTCGACTGCATATCTTTCTGCAATGAGCTCTCAAGATTGGAGGGCCTTTCCGAGTGCTATGAGATGGACATCATCGACAGCAGCGGGAACCACGTGTATAGGGCAGAGGTGACAGCTGATTTCGACGCGGACGGCTATCGACTGCCTACGGAGGCCGAGTGGGAATATGCCTGCAGGGCAGGAACCCTGGGCCAGTTCTGCACAGGTGATTCACGCAGCGATCTGGACGCCGCGGGCTGGCACGTCGGCAACTCGGGCTCGAGCAAACAGCCGGTAGGGCAGAAGCCCGCGAACGCATTCGGCCTGTATGATATGCACGGCAACGTGTGGGAGCGATGCTGGGATTGGTATTCCTCTAATTACTACGATGGCAGGCCCGCACCCGACCTCGATCCCAACGGACCAGAGGAAGGCAGACATAGAGTGCTCAGAGGGGGCTGTTGGTACACCGACGCACGGCATTGCCGCTCCGCCAGCCGCTTCTACTATACGACCAACAACTCGAGCGGCCTAATAGGTCTCCGCGTCGTCCGGCGTCAGCAGTGACAGGTCGCAAATCCCATCAGCATGAGCACTCAAAAAGCCCGATAGGAGACAATTAGATGAGAGCATCAATCAGTATTACCGTAGGCCTTCTCCTTGCGATTCTGGCGCCGGTTGCGGCGCTGGGACAGCTGTCGATCACGGTCTATACCGGCAATGGGGAATACGAAGCAGGAGAGACGATCACAGTCAGCCTGTCCGGCCAGGGCTCGGACCAAGCGGAGACGGTCGATGTTTACGTGGGACTATTCGGCCCCGATGGGGCCGTTCACACGATGGGTGGATCCGGCTGGACCTCCGGAATAGTGCCGTGGCGTTTGAGTATCGAGATCCCGAGCGGATTCTCCATGGATGCGACCCCCATCGCGACACTCGACATACCATCCGAAATACCATTGATCCAAAGGCGTGGGCATTACGATTTCGCGGCAGTTCTCACCAATCCCGGCTCGCTCGAATTCGTGTGCGAGATGAGCCTGGCCTCAATCTACTATCTCGGAAATACCGAAATCGAGATGATCGAGATACCGGGCGGCTCCTTCGCGATGGGCACCCCGGAGAGCGAGGCCGGAAGGCGTGATGATGAAGGACCACCCAGGCTTGTCAATGTATCGACCTTTTATATGTCCGAGACGGAAGTCACCCAAAAACAATGGCAGGAAGTGATGCTTTGGAATGATTCATTCCATGAGGATGACGAGAGCTTGGCCATAGAGCGTGCTACCTGGCTGGACACTCTCAACTTCTGTAACAGACTATCGGACTCAGAGGGACTCGAACGCTGCTATACGCTTGTCAATGTGAGATTCGATGGCATGCACCTCGTGGCGGCCGACATCTCCTGGGACACGACCGCCAACGGCTATCGGCTTCCAACCGAGGCTGAGTGGGAATACGCCTGCCGGGCAGGCACAACTGGGAGATTCAATCTCGGCGATGCTGACGAGGACCTCGCCCGGGGTGGCTGGTTCGGTGGCAATGCCGGTGCTATGCAGAGGGTTGGCCAAAAGGAGCCGAACGCTTTTGGCCTATTCGATATGCACGGCAACGCATGGGAGTGGTGTTGGGACCGATACGACCAGGCCTACTACGGTTCGAGGCCCGAGCCGGACGACAATCCCACCGGACCAGACAATGGCCC
>JAFGIT010000173.1 GCA_016929465.1 Candidatus Coatesiibacteriota bacterium
AGCCCCCAGGGTTCCCAGCAAGACCTGGGCATCACGGATACATCTCTGAACTCATCATGCGCATTCTTGGGCCGATCTCCCCCGCGGAGCGTCTGAACCACGCGAATGATCTCTCCGCGCTTCTCAAAACCCGCCGCAATTAGCGGCTCATAACCAAAGTATGATACGAGTGGATTCGTTGCCACAAACAAATGCGCTCCAGGGACCAGAACTCGCATTAACTCGTTTCCAAAGGCGGCGAAGAATGCCCGCAAATCATCCCTGTCCCTTTCAGTAAGAACGGTGAATCTGGGTAGAGGATTCCGCTGACAGCCATCGAAGGAAGGAGGAATCCGCCAGACCCCTCCATTACCGTTTCTTTTCTTTGCAAGCTCTTCAGTGCTATATTCGATCAATCCATACGGCGGGTCGGTTACAACGGCGTGGATTGAGTTGGACGCCGCCTCGTGTAACCAAGTAAATGCGTCCGCGTTGAATATCTTGTATGGTCCGAGATGCCCCGAGATGGTTTCTATAACGCGCAATTGAGTCTGCAAAGCCATTTCACTCATTTGCAGGCCACCCTGAAATCAATCATGTCTGCACCTCTAACCACCACAACACCATGCTTGATCCTGCAGTCGAATTCAAGACATGAGGCTATCAGATTCTCCCGGGTGCCAATCAAGGCCCCGAAGGGCCGCCTCCGAAGAAGAACACGAGCGCCCAGCCATAGAGCCATAGCAGCACGATCGTGATCGAGATCGGCAAATGCCCGAAGCCCACGAAAAGGGGCCTGAACTTCGAGCTCAAGATAAAAATCACGCTGATCAGGATGACTATCGTCCCGGTCGCAAGGTGAATTGCTCCTATATTCGCCAGAATTGGGCCCCCGGTATAGAAAACGTCCGCAAGGAAGATGGTGGCGAGGTTGAAGATGTTGCTGCCAAAGACGTTGCCGATCGCCATGTCCATCGACCCCATTCTTATCGCTGCGAAGCACACCGTGAACTCCGGCAGCGAAGTCGCGACCGCAAGAAAGAAAGTGCCGATGACGCTCTGGCCCAATATCAGCTGTGTCCCGAACAGGTTTATGGGCTTCTCGGCAAGGATGTCCCCCAAGATCACCATCCGCCAGCCAGCCCCAACAATCACTGCTGAAAATAGGGCGAATTTGACGCTCGCATTAAGCAACTTCTCGTCTTTATAGGATTCCTCGGCCGCCTGCGCCGATGAATTGCTCTTCCTCTCGTACACGAAAAGCAAATACATCGATAGCAGATAGACCGCCACCAGAGTGATGCTGCAGAGGCCAATCGGGATATTCGCCAGGCTGAATTCTTGGAGCGACATCTTGTCTCGCGCTACTCGATAGAGCACTATCGCGACGATCGCCACCGACATTATGAGCTGGTTCAGTCCGCACGAGAGTATATGCCCCTTGTTCTCATCGTTCCATCTGGCAAGTCGCGGCATTGCCACGCCGAGGATACCGAGTATCGCAAGATTGAATAGGTTGCTGCCGAAGAGGTTGCCAACGGCCATATCAGGGGCGCCTATTGCTCCTGCGGTGCAGCTCGTGATTAGCTCTGGCATCGAGGTGACCGCGGCGAGCAGCACAAGGCCAATCCAGGTGCTGCCTATTTTGAGCTTCTCGCCAATTATGTCCCCAAGACGAGATAGCTTCATCCCTGATAGGACAATCAGAGCGCCGCAGACCAAAAACTGCGTCCAGAGTAGATTACTATTAAGCCAGGCTTGCATCATCAGCCCCAGTCGAGTTACGATTCCTGCATAGGTGAGTTTTGGCCGGATAATATGCGCCTTGAGCTCGCAAGTCAAGATTCAGGGGGAACTCGATGGGATGGAAATGTGATGTGGGACCTCGGATTCATGGAGAGTGTAATGGCGATAACGAGCCTTATAGTGGGCGCTTCCCCGTAATATGACTCAGAATATCGCCCCCAAAAGGTCGCTCGGACAAGTCTTCCTGAAGGACCAGAACATCCTCGAGAAGATCGCCGCACTCGTCGAGCCGAATGGCAAGGTCATCATAGAGATAGGCGCTGGAGACGGCCGTCTTACAAATTGCCTCGCGAAGTCTGCTGAGACCGTTTACGCGGTCGAGTTGGATCGTGGATTGTTCGAGCGGCTGAAGTCCAGGTTCGAAGGCGCCGGGAATGTCCACCTCTTCTGTTTGGACGCAAGAAAGCTCGATCTCCGCGACCCCGCCTTCGCTCCCCACGCACACCGGAGATTCACCGTTGTGGGCAACTTGCCGTACTGCTCTTTTGTGCATATATTGCTCGGACTGATGCGGCAATTGGACAGGATTGATGAGATTCAGGTGATGGGGCAAAAAGAGGTTGCGGATAGGCTCATGGCCCAGCCGAACGCGAGTGATTACGGACGGTTGTCGGTGATTGTGCAGGCGATGGCCGAGGTGAAGAGAATTCTTCCGGTCCCACCGACAGCCTTTTGGCCTAGGCCAAAGGTGGATTCGTTGGTAGTGGGAATAATACCCAAGGAGCCGCCATTCAATTCAGCCGAGGAACTGGCGGGATTCGACAAATTCGTTTCCGCCGCCTTCTCACACAGGAGAAAGATAATGCTGAATTCGCTCTCTCAGAGCGCCCTTCGAGACAAACTCCCCCATGTGGAAGCATTCCTCGAGGAGATGGGCATTCCCAAGAGCTGCAGAGCGCAGGAGATAGACGTGACCGGATATATCTCGCTTTTTGCGCGACTCGCCTGTATAGAGAAGAATGATGCAAAATGATGAGAGAATGATATCAATGAGTGAAGAGCAAAGAGCTGGTTCAGCAGTTCTCCTATTCTCCGGTGGGCTTGACTCCACTCTGGCGGCCACCGTGCTGGCGAAGGAGTTCGAGAAGGTTCATCTGCTCTCGATCTCCCGTGGATATGGACACACCAAGATAGAAAGAACCGCTCGACGATACGAAGAGCTGAAGGACCGGTTCGACGAGGATGTGTTCTTCCACAAAATAGTGCACGCAAAGGACCTTTTTCGCCGTGTGATCCTCCGGACGCTGCTCAGGGACATTGTCAAATACAAGGGCCTATTCGTGATATGCGTCGGATGCAAGCTAGTAATGCACACCGTCGGCGCAATCTACTGCCTCGAAAATGGAATCCGAAATATCGCGGATGGGGCGTCGGGCGCGACCGAGTGGATGTCCGACCAGGCCTCGGTGACGCTGGAAGGATACCGCCAATTACACGCGGAGTTCGGCATCGGCTACTCGAATCCGGTTGTCCAGATCACGGATAGAGAACATGAGCGGGAATCGCTGAAGGAACTCGGAATAACCACCGGACGTAAGGTCGCCGGGCGGGATCTCGGTACCCAGCCAGTCTGCCTCTATGGGGACGCACTTATATTCTTAAGAGAGGCACTATTTAAGGTCTCCATCCCGGTATCCGATAAAGCTATAGCAGATTATATAGCTGAAAAAACGCCGATTTTGATCAGCCACATCTACGAGCATCTAGATCTCTCGGGGCAAGATGTAGCAGCCGAAATCGAACGATCATGCAAAAACGACGAGTAGTTCATATAGCTGATTCCGAATTCGAATGTATTAATCAGACCATGAATATTTCTGGATGGTGTGACAATGCTTTTTAGATGTGATCATTGTGGTGTGGAATTCCACGCGGACCCGAGCAAGATCCCAAATCCAAACGTCAAATTCAAATGCATCAAATGCAAGATAGGCCAATTGACGTTTGTGCCAAAGGAAGGCGACTCCGAGCAGGACTCTGAAGAGAGAGAGGCTGCCATTCGGCCCGGCACGAAGAAGGACCCCAAGAGAGCTATCCCGACGAATCCGAACGAAGCGAGAAAGATGCTCACTCAGATTAAGGAGCTTCCGAGCCTGCCATTCGTCGCAACCAAGCTCATGGAACTGACCGCCTTGCCGACCACCACGATGAAGCAGATGGAAGAGGTCATACTGAAGGACTCTGCGCTAGTATCCAAGGTACTGAGATATTCGAATTCGGGACTTTATGGCCGAGCCGGCCAAATAACGAGTATGACCGATGCGCTGGTCCTCCTTGGATTCTCCACCATAAAGACAATTGTCATCGCGTCCTCGGTGAAGAGCATGCACGCCCCGAATGCGAGGGGCTATTGCGCCGAAGGAAAGACACTCTGGGCACATTCCGTGGAAGCAGCAGTCGCGGCGCGACTACTTGCCAAATTGAGGAACAAGGCCCTCGTCGAAGAGGCATTCATCGTCGGCCTCTTACATGACATCGGAAAGAGCATAATCGGGATCAAACTCCCGGACGTGGTGCGCAACCTCGTCGCGCTCAGAAAGGGGAACGAACTCACTTTCGACGAGATCGAGATCCGCATACTCGGGATAGGACACTCCGAATTAGGTGCGATACTCTGCAAGAAGTGGAACATCCCAGATATCCTGGAGAAAGCTATCTTTCATCATCACAGCCCGAACCTGAATAAGAAGGAACCGTTCCTATCTCATGTCGCGATGATCTCCGATGCAATCTCCTATTACCTATCGACACCGTCCGTAGATCAGCCAGAAAGGGAAGCCGAAATACTCGAACTGGAATCGAGCAAGTTCCTGGAACTCGACAGGGATTCCTTCAGAGATATTGCCATAGAGACCCAGGAAACCATCGACAGGGACCGGAAGAACCTCGACCTATAAGAGAGTTCGCTGGGCAGCACGGGCTGCTCCCGTCGCCATAGGTCGCAGCTACAATCCGAAGCGTCAGAAGCTCACCTTCGGCGCGGTCTTCGCGTCTTCAGGTGCTTCGAAATAGGCGGCCTCCTGAGTGCCCTTGATCCGAGCGAAGAGCATGCCAGGAAAGCCCTTAATGAAAGTATTGAGGTCCTTTACGGCGATATTATACCGCCGCCTTGCAACCGATATTCGATTCTCTGTACCCGCAAGCTCATCCTGAAGATTGAGGAAGTTCTGACTTGCCTTGAGGTCAGGATAGTTCTCAACTACCACCAACAACCGACCCAGAGCGGATGTCAGGTTATTGTTGGCAGCGATCTTGTCCGGGATGGTCTGTGCGGAGCCCACCATAGCCCTTGCTTTGGTGATCTCAGTGAAGACCTCCTTCTCGTGCTTTGCATAACCCTTGACGGTCTCGACGAGATTGGGAATTAGGTCATATCGCCTCTGCAATTGCGTCTCAACCTGCCCCCAGGCCTCGGAAACGCCCTCCTCGAGGGCCACCACCTTGTTATAATTCCGCAAGAAAAAACTGCCCAGCATGAAAAGCGCCAATACTAGGACGCCGATTACGATAAGCAGGATCTTGATG
>JAFGIT010000174.1 GCA_016929465.1 Candidatus Coatesiibacteriota bacterium
AGGCTACCGAGAAGGGCAAGGGGATTCTCAAAGCGATCAGGAGCATCCCTTCGACGATGCGCGAGCTCAAGAAGGCCGACATTCTCGTGTGGGGCGGAGGGCAGCTACTCCAGGATATCTCGAGCCGCCTCTATATCCCATTCCACACATCGAGATTAGCACTCGCCATTCTTTTGAAAAAGCCTGCCTTCGTCCATTCGATCGGCGCGGGGCCGATCAAATCGAAGCTGGACAGGCTGCTGACCCGCTTGCTTCTGAACAGGGCATCCGCGGTAACAGTTCGAGATAGGTATTCTGCCGAGGTTCTGGAATCATGCGGGATCGATGCTGCCAGAATAACCGAGGTTCCTGATCCTGCGCTCGTATTGAGACCAGATGAGTGCTTCGATGCCTGTTCTTATTTGAAAGGGCTCGGGCTGGACCTCGCGAGGCCGACACTGGGAGTCGCAGTAAGGCGCCTTTTCCATCGAGGGCATGGTCTTCTGCCAATAAAATATAAGGTGAAACTCGGCCTGATTTCATCCGGTCAAAGGGCCCGGTTCGAGGAATTCAAGTGTGAGCTGGCCCGGTTTGCGGACTACGTCATATCTCGTTTTGGTTTCCAGGTGCTATTTATACCGATGTATTCGGAGGCTGGCCAGAACGACCAGGGAGTTGGTCGGGAGATTGCCTCCCTCGCGTCCCAGAGGGCAGACATATTCCACCTTCCAGTCGGGCTGGAATGTCGCAAAGTGCTCTCGATTATCTCCCGGATGAAGGCGATGGTCGCCGTCCGAATGCACGCGGCTGTGCTCTCCGCCGTAGCGAATGTGCCGCTTCTATCTATCCACTACGCATCGAAGGGCAAGAGCTTCATGTCTGACATCGGGCTTGCGGACTACACGCTTGCCGCCGAGGATATGGCTTGTGACATACTCGTCCGGAAGTTCAGCGACTTGATTACCAACTACGATGAAATCAAGTCCGTGCTTCTCGAGAATGTCAGGACCTCATCGATGGGCCTGTTGGCGAATGTCTCGCGCATCAGACAGATACTCGGGATGGGTCCGCTTGCGGAGGAATTGGTGCATGAGTTCATGAATGTGCACTGCCCGGACGGCGAGGACGGCGGCGGTCTGGCGGATTCGGATCTCGAATTTCACTGCCTGGCAAATGAGCAGAATTGATTGATATAACGCACCTTCACAAAACTCTCGATGGCCAGCACGTCCTCAAGGGCGTTGATTTGACCATCGAGAGAGGCAAGACCACCGCGATCATCGGGTCTTCGGGAGCAGGGAAGTCTGTGCTGCTGAAGCACATAATTGGCCTGCTCAGGCCTGACAGCGGCAAAATCGTGATCGACGGCATCGATACAACCAGCCTCAACGACCGAAAATGGATGGAGCTGCGGAAGGAGAAGTTCGGGATGCTATTCCAGGAGGGAGCCTTATTCGACTCCATGAATGTCTTTGAGAACATCGCCTTTTTCCTCGTTCAGCACACTCACTTGAAGAAGGACGCTATCAAAGAGAAGGTCCAGGAGAAACTCAAGATCGTCGGCCTCAAAGGGGTCGAGAGCAAGATGCCATCAGAACTTTCCGGCGGCATGAAGCGTCGCGTGGCCCTCGCAAGAGCGATTATCGCAGACCCGCAGATATTGCTTCTGGATGAACCCACGGCGGGGCTGGATCCGGTGATTTGTGCTTCGATCATCGACCTGTTCAAGCGGACACAGGAGAGACTCGGGATAACGTTCGTCATGGTCACGCACAACATTCTCTCGGGCTTTTCGATAGCACAGAAGGTTGCCATGTTGCATAGCGGGAGAATTATCGCCACCGGGACTGCAGATGAGATGAAGAGCTCGGAGGACCCAGTGGTTCAGAGCTTTCTCAAAGGCGTGGGGTTCACTGGCTGAACCGGGGGAACCCGCAGCGGGCGGGGGGATCGATGCGGGGCCAGTCCAAGACCGGCCCCACACGCGGATCAAATTCTCTGATTGTTAGACTGTGCAGCCTTCTCTGGCCAACAGCTTGTCCCATTGCTCGTCGATCTCGGCCTGGAACTCCTCGATGAGGTGCTCGTTGCCGGGCTTCATGATATGGGAATACCTTCCCTGTGTCTTCAGCCACTCAACCACAGGCACTCTCTCTTTGGGCTTGTAGGTAATCTTCCACTTGCCGTTCTCGATCTCGAACAGCGGCCAGAAGTTGGTCTCGACGGCCATTCTGGCCATATCGAGCGCCTTCTCCATCGGCACGCGCCAGCCGCGGTGGCAAGGTGAGAAGATATTCAGGAAAGCGGGACCATCGACCGCGAAAGCTTTCTGCGCCTTCGATACAACATCGCGCCAGTCATGTGGTGAGCACTGAGCCACATAAGGGATGTTGTGCGCAGCGACGATAGCCGTTAGGTCTTTCCTGTGCTGAGGCTTTCCAGGGATGCTCGCACCCGCTGGACAAGTCGTGGTGCTTGCCCTGAACGGGGTCGCACTGGACCTCTGGATACCGGTGTTCATGTACGCCTCGTTGTCATAGCAGACGTAAACAAATTTGTGGCCTCTCTCGAGCGCTCCGGATAGCGCTTGAATGCCGATATCGTACGTTCCGCCGTCGCCGCCGAAGGCAACGAAGTTGACGTCCTTGTCATACTTGCCCTGCTTCTTGAGCGCGCGATACATGGTCTCGATGCCCGTTATCGTAGCAGCGGCATTCTCGAATGCGTTGTGCATCCAGGGTATCCGCCAAGCGGAATAGGGATAGATCGTCGTCGCGACCTCGAGACAGCCAGTTGCGTTTGCGGCAATGACCGGCTTGTCGGACGCTAATAGCACCTGCCTCACGACAATGCTTGCCGCGCATCCAGCGCAAAGCCGATGCCCAGGGCCAAGGCCGTCTTGGCGGTGCGTTAACTCTTTCAGAGTAACCATTTTATTCCTCCCAAGAACAATGGATTAGCTTCTTACCGTGATGTAGTCGAAGACCTTCTCAACCTTGCCTGTCTCGGCTACTTTCTTCAGGTCAGCAAAGACTCCCTCGACATCCTCGATGTTGAGATCGCGCCCGCCGAGGCCATAGACGAACTGAATGGTCTTTGGAACCGTGGGCAGGTTGCACATTGCTGAACGGACTTCATGCGCGACTGGGCCGCCCTGTGCACCGAACGAGTCGCATCGATCGAGAATGGCAACGGCCTTGCAGTGCGCGAGGCTCTTGGCGACGAGTTCCGTTGGGAATGGCCTGAACATTCTGATCTTCAAGAGGCCAGCCTTTAGGCCTTGCGCCCGCATGTTATCGACGACCGATCTGGTTGTGCCAGCGGCAGAATTCAGGACGACGATGGCAACGTCAGCATCATCCAGCTTATAGCCTTCGACCAAGCCGTAATTGCGGCCAGCGAGCTTCGCGAATCTCTTCGACACCTCGAGGACGGCGTCCGGGACGAAATTCATCGCCTCGTGCTGCTGCCTCTTATGCTCGATATAGTAGTCTTGCAGATCGAGCGGACCCAAAGTCTTCGGATGGTCGAGATCTAGGAGTGGCCACATGGGTGTATATTCGCCGACGAAGTCCTTTACTTCCTTGTCCTCGAGCAGTTCCACGCGCTCAATTGAGTGCGATATGATGAAGCCATCGAAGCAGACCATCACCGGCAGAAGCACGTTTTTCGTCTCAGCAATCGGCGCCGCCATGATTATATTGTCGTACGCTTCCTGCGCGTTCTCACAGTAGAGCTGAATCCAGCCGGAGTCCCTTGCACCCATCGTATCCGAATGGTCGCAGTGGATGTTGATGGGGGC
>JAFGIT010000175.1 GCA_016929465.1 Candidatus Coatesiibacteriota bacterium
GCACCCGAGTCATGCCGTCAGATAGAGGAAGTGAGTATCGCATTCGAGAGAGCTCACGAACTGGGCCTTTTCACCGTCCTCTGGTGCTACACGAGAAACTCCGCCTTCAAGAAGGACGGCATCGACTATCACACAGCGGCCGACCTCACTTCGCAGGCGAACCACCTCGGCGTCACGATTGAGGCCGATATAATCAAGCAGAAGCTCCCCACATGCAACGGCGGCTTCACGGCGATCAACTTCGCCAAGACGCATCCGCTCGTCTATGAGAAACTCACGAGCGACCACCCAATCGACCTCGCGCGATACCAAGTAGCAGGCTGCTATATGGGTCGCATTGGACTCATCAACTCCGGCGGAGCGTCGGGCGACAACGACTTCCAGGAGGCGGTCGAGACAGCTGTCATAAACAAGAGAGCAGGCGGGCAAGGGCTAATCTCGGGCCGCAAGGCCTTCCAGCGCCCGATGTCAGAGGGCGTGAAGCTCCTGAACGCAATACAGGACGTCTATCTGGATGATAGGGTGACCATCGCCTAGAATGAGTTGGCGGTTAGCAGTTGGCAGTTGGCAGTGTGCGACGGGCTTTACAGCCTGTCCGATGGAGCCTCCGGCTCAGGAGAAGGGACAATGGAGAAAGGTGAAGAAGGAGAAGGCCGGAAACCGATTCGTCTCAAGTTCAGCCAGCGCCATCTCACGCGTGGTTATTGGCTTCCTTCAATCAGAAGCAGCACCGTATCGCCAATCACCTTCTGGCGTATCGGGAGGTCTTTGGGTAGTCGGACCTCGTTCAGCTCAAACCTCGAGACCTGTATCGCGATCAGTTTCGGGCGGACCTCCTCTGGAGAGAGCAGAATGTGTTTCAATATCCCGAGATAGCCGCGTTCGTATGGTGGATCGGCGAATATTATGTCGAATTCGGATGGATCGGACCTCTTCTTCAAGAACCTGATCGCGTCTATAGGGAATACGGTGCATCTATCGGTCAAATGTGACTTTTCTATGTTATCGCGCAGAGTCTTGAGCACGGTGCGATCCTGCTCAACGAAAGTTGCGGATGCGGCCCCCCGGTTGATTGCTTCGAGGCCCACCGAGCCGGTCCCCGCGAAGAGGTCGAGAAAAGACGCGCCGGGAAGGTAGCCTGCGATGGTGTCCATCAAGACCTTTCTGACGCGCGAGGTTGTGGGTCTTATCTTAAGAGACTTCGATGCGGATTTCATTGATTTCGCCTCACCATCGAAATGCGCCCAGGCGTCCTGCTCTGCGCCGGTCACTACTTTGGCTGACTGCTTACTGCCAGCCGCCCAGCGTCAGCTTAGCTCGCTATCGCCTCCATAGCCGAGACCAGCGCCTCACACTCCTCGATCGTGCTATACGGCCCGAAGGAGACTCTCAGGACGTCATCCCCGCCGCGGGTGCTGAACCAATAGTGGACGCAGTTCTTGCCCGCCCGTATCATAAGCCCATACTCGTCGTTGAGACGCTTCGCGAGAGGCCTGGCCTCCATGCCGTCAACCCTGAATGAGAGTATCACACCGCGCGATGCGGCATTCTCTGGTCCGAGTATCGAGACGCTGGGTATCTTTGCCAATCCCTCGGTCAGGGCCTCATTTAGAGTGATTACGTGCTTTGCGATCTCATCCTGGCCTATATCCTGGATGGTCCCGAGCGCCGCCGCCAATCCCATGAGTCCAGGGCAGTTCTGAAGGCCTGCTTCGAGCCTCCAGGGCAATTCCGTGAATATGATGCCCTTACTCTTCGATATCCAAAGAGCTGTCCCGCCTCCTACGAGACAGTGGCCAAGCTTCTCCAGGAGGGCAAATTTCCCATAGAGAATGCCGACACCTGAAGGCCCCAGAGCCTTGTGCGACGAGAATGCCAGGAAGTCACAGTCGAGAGCCCGCACGTCCAGCTTCGAGGTCAAAGGGCTCTGTGCAGCATCGAATAGGACCAGCGCTCCGTTTGTGTGCGCAATATCTATGATCTCCTTAATCGGGAAAGAGACGCCCGTGAGGTTCGATTTGTGAAGCACGCTCACGAGCCTCGGCCTCTTGCTTTCCACCATCGTCCGGAAGGCCTTTAGGTCGAAGCTGGAGTCCGGCTTGGTCTTGACAAAGGATAGAGATATCTTGCCCCTTTCTCGCAGGCACATCCAGGGAAGGGTGTTGGAGTTATGCTCGAAGTCGGAGATTATGACGTGGTCCCCCTCACAGAAAGGAAACGCCATCGCGAGCAGGTTGATTGACTCCGTTGTGTTCTTGGTGACCACGATCTCATTCGGGGATGCTGCATTCAGAAAGCGTGCTATCGTCTCGCGTGCCCCATTCCAGCATTCAGTCGCCTTATTTCCGAAGGCATGATCTGCGCGACCTACACAGCCCGGGAACTGGGTGTAGTACCTCAACTGAGCGTCGATAGCGGGCTGGCAAATCGCGGTGGTACACGCGCTGTCCAAGTAAATGGGGTGCTTTCCTCCGTCAGTCTGACAGATAGCGGGGAATAGCTTACGGATTTCATTGACGTCATAGGCCATGTCTATATTGTCTCCCTAACTCCCTTGGATTGCGTCTTGTTTCATTCTTCGGTAACCGGACGGTAGCCCGGCAAAAAAGCGCCAGACCCGCCAATAAAGCGAGAACCAGCGCGGATCTCTCAGGACGAGAAAGGTCAAGGCGCAGACGCCAGCGCCGCCGAACAATATCGATATCCATATAAATCTGAGAATGCCGCCCTTCTTATCCTTCTTCATCATCATCTTGTCTCCAGTCCAAGTCGTTGCCTCCGCTGCTTCAGCACTTCGTCTAGATCCAGCCCCTTTTCCTTGAAGAACTCGACGATGAGCGTCTTGGCCCATTGAAGGTTCTTCTCGAGGTGTTTGAATACGTCCTCCTGCTGGTGTGGGTAGAAGGGGTTGTCCGAGAATAGGACATCGAAGAATGCGAAGAGACAAAATGGCTGCTTGTGGATATGGGAGCCCTTCGCCCCGGGGACACGGACGCGCGTCCCGAAATCGATCCCGAGGTCGGCGAGCTTCTCGTCCTCAGCCTCTGTCGAGAAGTCGTAGGCGGGACTCGTGAAATCTATGTCGTATTCTCTATAGTAGTCGCTCAAGACCTTCAGGGTGCCTTCCATCTGTTCTGGATGCTGGCCCTGCTCTCGGATTGAGCCATCGGAATGGGCCGTGATGTCGTTTTCGAGACAATAGCAGATCGCCCTGGTATGCATTATCAGCTTACAGCTCATACAGACCAGATTGAATTGCTTGGCGTTTCGAACCTGTGACGCGAGCCACCACTTGCGGATATTGATCAGGTCAAACCTGACTCTGTCTTCGCCGAATACGTTGATGACTCGCTGGGCGGATTTTCGAGCGTTTTTCAAAAAGAGGTCCGCACCGTAGTCGAATGTAATGAGGTGGACTGCATCGAATTTCTCCAATAGAAGGCACGCAACCAACGTGGAGTCGACGCCTCCCGAAAACATTACGCTCGCTCGTTCGCCCAAACTATACCTCTGAGTTTGTTTGCCCAACTGAATCAGCCGGATGGATTAACAACACATCGAGAAACGTATCACAGCCATAGCGCTTTTCAAGATTCTATGAAGAATCGCTCAGATGATGAAACAACCGTGGTGGCCACTCAGACTTGATTCGGGATAGAGTCTGGGCAGTCGCCCTGAGCATACTTGAGTCCGATTTGATGTCGTCTCGACTCGAATCGTATTGACCAAGTAGCCATCGCTGTTTAATTTATATTCGATATGAGAGCAGTAATACTCCAGCCGGGATACCTGCCGTGGATAGGTTTTTTTGACCTCGCGGCGAAGTCGGACATATTCGTGATTCTCGATTGCGTGCAGTTTGACAAGCGGTCCTGGCGTAACAGGAATCGGATCCGGACATCGACCGGCTGGCAGTGGTTGAGCGTCCCCGTTATTACTAAGGGAAGGTTCACACAGCGGGTCAGTGAGACACTGATTGATAATACTCGCAGCTGGGCGCATAAACACCTGAGCGCAATTAAGACGCACTATTCAAAGGCTCCTTACTTCGCGGAGTTCATTCCGCTCTTCGAAGAAGCGTTCAACAGAGACTGGGAGAGTCTGCTCGAGCTCGATATGTATTTCATAAGGATGCTCGATGACATCTTCGAACTAAGGACGAACTATGTGATGGCATCGACTCTCGAGCCTACTGGAAAGAAGGCCGATCTGATCCTCGAGCTCGCCAAGGTAGTCCATGCTGACCACTACCTGAATGGTGACATGGGGCGCTCCTATCTGAGCCCGGAGCCGTTCGCGGCGAATGGCATCGAGCTCGAATTCCACAATTATGTTCATCCCACATACAAGCAGTGCTACGAGGGCTTTGAGTCGCACCTTTCAGCCATTGATCTGTTGTTCAACTGCGGCAGGGAGGGGAGGAAGCTCATTGTCGGAAGCTCGGATACGATATAGCAGGGATATGGCGAAATGAAGGATTTCAAAGTCTGCCTGGTGGCGCTCTTCAACACCGAGCTCTCGGGGGTGCGCTACATCCACTCGCTCCTGAAATCAAAGGGATACGATGCCTCGATAATCTTCTTCAAGAGGCTCAATATCAACGACGGCAAGCCTCCAACCGAAAAGGAACTGGAGCTATTCGGCAGCCTCGTAAAGCGCATCAATCCGGACCTCTTAGGGATAAGCATCGGCTGCTCAACATTCCGAAATACCGCCGCCGAACTCACTCAGAAGACCAGGCAGGCCGTGAAATGCCCCGTTGTATGGGGAGGAGTCCACGTCACGGTCACTGCCGACCGCACCTTGACCGAGCACGACATGCTGGTGATTGGCGAGGGCGAGGGGACGATGCTCGAGATCTGCGACAGACTCTCGGAGGGAAAGAGCATCGCCGATGTAAGGAATCTCTGGCTCAATAGGGATGGCGAAGAGATCAAGAATCCCGTAAGGCCGCCAATCGCAGACCTCGATTCGCTTCCCTTCCACGACTTTACGAACGAGGCGAAGTACTTCATCAACGGCGATGAGCTCTTCGAGTATGACCCGCTCGTCAAAGAGCACGACCTCTATCAGATCATGACCACCCGCGGCTGCCCATTTGCATGCACATACTGCGCCAACAGCGTATATCACCGCCTCTATCGCGGGATGGGCAAGATAGTTCGGACACGGTCGGTAGAGAACGTGATCGAGGAGCTCGAATACGCGAACAAGATGCTTCCGGACATAAAGCAGGTGGCATTCTATGACGACGTCTTTGGGCTGGACCTCGAATGGACGAAGGAATTCTGCGAGCAGTACAAGAAGAAAATTCGCATCCCGTATTGGGTCTATGTCCATCCCAAGACCGTTACTGAAGAGCTGATTCGTATGCTCAAGGAGAGCGGGCTCTTCTACGCGGACATGGGCATCCAGAGCGGCTCCCAGCGAGTGCGGAACCAATTCTTCAAGCGGATGGACAAGACTGAGGACATCCAGCGAGCAATGTCCATCCTGAACAAGCTGAAGGTGAAACCCAGGCTCGATTTCATCATGGACAACCCGTTCGAGGAGTCCGAGGACAAGCAGGAGATGCTCGATTTGCTTCTCAGCTTCAGGCGCCCATTCGAGTTCAGGCTCTATTCATTGGCCTATTTCCCCGGCGTCGAACTCACTCAAATGGCCCTGGATCGAGGCTATATAAGGGAAGAGAACGTAGAAGATGTCGCCTGCAAGACGATGACGCAGTGGTTCGTTTCCTCCGACTTCGAGCGCTCGAAGGAGGACGTCTTTTTCAACAGCCTGGTCTCGCTAACTGGCAAATCATTCGTGCCCAGATTCTTCATACGTTTCCTCTCGAAGCTGACCTTCCTTAAGCGATTCCCATTCCCTCTCGTCGTGCTATCCACGGTCGCGAATCTGATTCGTTTCTTCTGGACCGGCATCAAGCTCGCATTGAAAGGTGAGGTCTCATTTGCGATGGTCAGAAAGCACCTGAAATTCGTATTTACGGTGAATAGGTAGCACCGTTGAGGCCGTTCGTTCATCTTCACGTTCACACCGACTACAGCGTCCTGGACGGGATGTGCTCCATCGACAAGCTCGTAGAGAAGGCCCAGAAGTGGCACATGCCGGCGATAGCCATGACCGATCATGGCAACCTGTTCGGTGCGATCGAGTTCTACCAGGCATGTATCGCCGCCGGGATCAAGCCGATAATAGGCTGTGAGGTTTACCTTGCTCCCGGCTCCAGATTCGAAAAATCGGC
>JAFGIT010000176.1 GCA_016929465.1 Candidatus Coatesiibacteriota bacterium
CGAGAACACTGACTACGCGGAACTGAAATCGGTGAAATACACCTTTACAGCTCTGTATCAGCCGGAATTCGACGAATAACAGACTCGCTCGAGAATGTGAGAGCAAATAAAGCCAAATTAGCAAAGGAGATAACGACCATGAAACTGGGCAGATTAGGAATATCAGCCACAGCCGTGTTTGTCCTGGTGATTGTCATGGCTGCGATTCCGCTTCTAACGAATGCGGATCCGGTCTGGAGCAAATTCGGGGCTAACGGAAGCCAAAATCGAAGATCATCCGAGGTCTCGGCCAGAACTGGGGACGGCCTATGGACATTTGAGACGGGTAACTTCAACTTCTGCTCCCCCGCCATTAATGAGAATGAAGAGGTCTGCCTTGGATCCCGCAATGGGCTATTCTTTGCCCTCTCGCCGATTGGAGACCTGAACTGGATATTCGATGCAATCGCGAGAGTAGATTCCTCGCCCGCCATCGACACAGCTGGAAACATATACTTCGGCGCGAATAATGGGCTCGTATATTGTATCAATGCCCCAAGCGCTGGAGGAACGCAGGGGACGCTCAGATGGTCCTTCGACGCTGGAGATACCGTCTTCTCATCCCCTACACTGGATGAGAGCGAAGAATCAGTGATATTTGGGACGGAGGACGGTGTGTTGATGTCGATATTCTCCGACAATTTCGCTGCTACTCAAGGGACTTTGGAGTGGAGTCACTTACTCGGTGACAGAATATTCGCATCACCGGCCTATAGATACTACGATCTCGCACCAACTTCTGATCCTGCCGGTGACGTAGCGATGGTTTACATCGGCGCTGAGATAGGCCTTTCGGATGGACTAATGTACGGAGTCGAGGTACCGATCGATCCGGCAGCAAGCACACTCGCCACGATCCAATGGGTATATCCTGGAGTCGGCGATGATGCGGTAGGAAGAATTCAGAGCTCCGTCGCCGTCTCTGACGATGGGAACTTCATTTACTTCGGCAGCAAGGACGGCAACCTCTACTGCCTGACATCATCTGGTTATCTGCAGTGGACCTATGGGACGAATGGAATGATCGATTCCTCCCCGGGGATACTATCGACCGGAGAAATCGTCGTTGGCTCGCGAGATGGCGCGGTTTACTGCGTCGATGAAGAAGGCACTCTCCAGTGGTCCTTCGAGACGGGCGACACGATCGAATCTTCCCCCGCTATCGATGCCAATGACAATATTCTGATAGGCTCGAGAGATTACTTCCTATACTCGATATCTCCGACTGGCGCCCAGAACTGGCGGTACATGTCGGATTATCACATCTGGTCGTCTCCGGTGATAGGCAAGCAATTCTATGATCCGAGCGGCATCCAGCAGGCGGTAACGACCGCAACAATCTACTTCACCGGTGCCGACATGAAGGTTCATGCAATTTGTGAGGATAGAGCTGCCCCATACCTCCTGAGCCGCACCCCGGATGACGGAGAAACTGGCGTCAGCAAACGGCTGGCGAACATAGTATTCGAAGTAGTCGATGCACAGACCGATGTCGATCGAGAAGAGATATTCATGTTGTTCAGAGAGCACCAGGTCCATCCATCATTCGAAAGAATCGAAGGTGAGGGCTATAGGGGCTGGAAATGCACTTTCTACTGCGGTGATGAGACCTTCCAATATGACGAAGAGGTCACAATCAATGTTCAGGCCTATGATACCGCCTGGGAGCCGAACTTAATGGAGGAGACGTATTCGTTCACGATCGAATCCTCCTCGAAGAGATCGCTTGCCGCGCCAACTCAACTGAAGCCCAGGGGGCTGGCTTCCCCGCAAGCCACTGAGGTCAGGTAGGAAAATCCAGAAAAGCTCATACTGCAAATTCAATCGGCCGCTGAGCTCAGCGCTCGGCGGCCGATATGTTTTATCAGACGGCATTCCGATATGTCTCCCTCAGACCTGTCTCTCCGAAACTTATCCAAAGGATTCCGGCTTCAAGCTCGAAGCTCGATGTGTTATCCTCCCATTCTGTGGGTTCATCGATGTGCAGAATCCACTTACGGAAAATCACATAATATGTGGGTGCTGTCGTGATAGTAGGTGTGATTGGCGGCCATGAATGCTCCAGCGAGATTGCCGAGCTCTCTTTTCAGGTCGGGAAAATCATCGCTGAGAATAGCTATATCCTCGCTTGCGGGGGGCTTACAGGAGTAATGCACCACGCCTGCAAGGGCGCGAAATCAGCCGGAGGAACTACCATCGGGATTCTTCCGAGCACAAGCAAGGACGATGCGAATCCCTATGTTGACATCGCAATTCCCACCGGGATCGGTCTCGCAAGGAATATGATTGTCGTGCTAGCGGCCGATGTGCTGGTCGCCGTCAACGGGAGCTACGGCACGCTATCGGAGATCGCCTATGCACTTCAGTTCAGGAAAAAGGTGTTCGGCCTGAGAACCGAATGGCACGTCTCAGATGACGTCGAGGTCCTAAAGGACATATCAGCTCTCGGCAGCAAATTGAGGAGTATTTGCTCCTCGGCGCGGTCTTCGATAAGACCTGATGGGCTCTAAACCCTTTTAGATGGTCTTTGAGGTACCCAATTGGCGAATGTAGCCGCAAAGATACACATCGAGGGCATAGTCCAGGGAGTGGGCTTTCGCCACTTCACCTACAGGAAATCTCAGGAATGTGACATACAGGGATTTGTGCGAAACCTGAGAGACGGGAGAGTACAGGTCCATGCAGAAGGTGAGCAGAAGTGTATGGACAGATTCCTCGCAGAACTGAGACAAGGGCCTGTCGGTTCGCGAATACGCGGCTTCTATGTCAACCAGGTCCCCTATACTGGCAAATATAATGAATTCTCGGTTCTATTGGACCTTTAGCATAGTGAACTCTGCCCTCGCTTTTCATTCACATAGCTGAACCAGGCGATTATACTGCTGGCCGAAGATTTCACTCGAATTAGATAAGGAGGCTCTCATGGATCTGAACGCGAAGCTGCGGGACATCCCAGATTTCCCGAAGCCCGGCATCATCTTCAAGGACATTACGCCGATACTCGCCGATGCAGATGCTTTCAGGGAAGCAATTGACAAGGTTGTCGAGGGGTTCACACGAAATAATATCGATGCGATCGTCGGGGTCGAAGCCAGAGGGTTCATCTTTGCCGCCGCCGCCGCATACAAGCTGAATTGCGGGCTGCTGATTGTGAGAAAACCGGGCAAACTCCCAGCCGAGACGGTCTCAGAGACGTATTCTCTCGAATATGGAACTGACACGATTGAAATACACAAGGACGCAATAAGGCCCGGAATGAAGCTCCTGCTCCTGGACGATCTGCTTGCCACCGGAGGGACGATCGCCGCCTGTGCAAGGCTAGTTGAGGGGCTGGGCGGAAAAATAATGGGGATACGGTTTCTCGTGGAGCTGGGATTCCTCGACGGCAGGAAGAAGCTCGGACAATACGACGTTGATGCGGTAATAAGACTCTAACCGAATTCGATAGAGCAAAAGAACGTGACTATCGAGACAGAATTCTCCCCCAGGAGTGGGGTCAAAATCATTAGGATATCGGGACGTATTGAGCACACCAAGAGCCGCGAGCTTCAGGAAGTACTCAAGTCGGCCATAGTCGGCGAGCATCCTTATGTCGCAGCGGACATGTCCCAGGTCAGATATATGGACAGCAGCGCTCTCGGGATATTCGTCTCTGCCCTCAAATCGGCGAGGAGCAGGGGAGGTGATTTGAGGATCTCAGGCCTCGCTGATATGGTGTTGGATGTATTTCGAATTACTCGTCTATCGATGGTATTTCAGATATACGCCAACATTGACGAAGCTATCGCCAGTTTTTCAGCGGATTAGAAGTAAGAAAGGGAAGCCATGAGCGGGTCACCCAGGGAGCGACTGGCCCCAGCCGCTTTCGATATCCCAGAGGAGGCCATCCGCTCTGGCAGATATACCGACAGCTACTTTGTCCGGGCGAGGCAGATCCTCCTCAGAGACGAGAATCATCCAAATGTCACGATGCAGATATTCCAGCGCAATCAGGCAATTATATGCGGCACGGATGAAGCGATAGCGACTATCAGGCGATGCACAGACAATGCGGACCGCATCGAGATCAAGTCTCTGTTCGATGGGGACGAAGCATCTCCCTACGAGACGGTGATGGCCATCGAAGGGGACTACGCCGGATTCGCACACCTCGAGACGATATACCTGGGCATTCTTGCTCGAAGGACAAAGATCGCCACGAACACTCGCAGAACGGTCAATGCCGCGAATGGCAAGCCGGTTCTATTCTTCGGCGCGCGCTTCGATCACTTTCTAAATCAGCAAGGCGACGGGTATGCCGCCCACATAGGAGGCGCGCAGGCTGTCTCGACTGACGCTCAGGGGGAGATCATCGGCCAGAAGGGGGCGGGAACGATACCTCATGGATTGATTGCAGCGTACGCGGGCGACACAGCACTGGCAACGCAGAAGTTCGCCGAGATAATCCCCGAGGAGACCCGCGTGATCTCGCTCGTCGACTTCGACAATGACTGTGTTAGCACTGCCCTCGCTGTCGCAAAGAGGCTCGGCAGCCGACTCTGGGGAGTCAGACTCGATACATCCGGCACGATCGTCGACCGATCTGTCATTCCACTCATGGGTGAATATTACCCAACAGGAGTCAATGAAATCCTCGTGCACAACGTCCGCGACGCGCTCGACCGGGAGGGGTTCGGGCATGTGAAGATCGTCGCGAGCGGCGGATTCAATCCGGAGAGGATCGCTCGATTCGAGGCGAATGGAGTGCCGGTAGATGCCTACGGAGTCGGTAGCTATATAATGAGCGGATCATTCCATTATACTGCTGATGTCGTTCTGGTCGATGGGCGCCACTGTGCAAAGGTAGGCCGCAAATTCAAACCGAATCCGAGGCTACGTCCGGTCGAATAGACTCCTTATCAATCTCGCGGAACCGCGAGCATGCGCTCGATAGGAATTCGCGCCCGCCTGGCTATATCCGGCGACACACGAACAGCATATATGTCCGATTCCAGCGCTCGTTTGACCGACTCCAGCGTCGTCATCTTCATGTTCGGACAGAGAAGTGCGGCTGAAGGGCAGTAGAACTTCTTGCCTGGATGCCTCTTCCTTAGTGGATAGAGCATGCCGACCTCAGTTACGACAATAAACTCCGAGGCAGAAGATCTATTTGGGAAGTCCAGCATACCTGAAGTCGAAAGCGCCGCGTCGGCAAGCTCTATGACTTCCATTGGGCATTCAGGATGAGCCATCACGAGTGCATTCGGATGCTCCTCCTTTGCTTTTCTGATCTCCTCGGCTTTGACGTAGTGATGTGCAGGACAGAAGCCCTCCCATAGGACCACCTCTCTTCCCGCCATCTTCCCTGCGTATTCACCAAGGTGCATATCCGGCGCGAAGATTATCGGGTGTTCGGTAGGAATGGACTTGAGCACCGAGACCGCGTTGGCGGAAGTGCAGCATATATCACTTTCGGCTTTGACCTCGGCAGTGGAGTTGACGTATGTCACGACAACGCTGCCCGGATGCTTCGCCTTCAAAGCACGAACCTCCGCCCCGGTAGCCATGTGCGCCATCGGGCAAGAAGCGCGCTCCTCCGGAATGAGCACCAGACGGTCCTCCGCGAGGATAGCCGCCGTCTCTGCCATGAAATCAACGCCGCAGAATACGATGACCTCCGCGTCACTCTCGGCCGCTTTCTGCGAGAGCCCTAGTGAATCCCCCACGAAATCCGAAATGTCCTGAATTATCGGTGGCTGATAGTTGTGGCCAAGGATGATTGCTCTGCGACTACGCTTGAGCTCAGAGATAGATTCGATCAGCGCCTCGGTATTCATGGACGATGTCATGCTTTCGGCTTTGAATGGGAGTTGAAGGCGATCTTGAGCGCGTCCTGGACCTGGTCCACGAAGTGGAACTTCAGCCCAGCCTTGATCTGCTCGGTGACCTCAGAGAACTCCTTCTGGTTGTCCGCAGGAATGATCACTTCGTCGATTCCTGCTCGCTGCGCAGCGAGGACCTTTTCCTTCAGTCCTCCAATGGGCAATATATTGCCTCTCAGAGTTATCTCTCCGGTCATGGCGACATTTGCTCTGACCGGTCTCTTGGTAAGTGCAGAAATCAAAGCGACCGCCATCGTTATGCCAGCCGAAGGCCCATCCTTTGGGATAGCACCCGAAGGGACATGGATATGGACGTCCATTTTGGAGTGGAAATCGACCGGTATCCCGAACTCATTGGCTCTCGACCGCGCAATACTCATCGCGGCCTCCGCTGATTCTTTCATCACCTCCCCCAGTTGACCAGTCAGGCGCAATCTGCCGCTCCCCGGCATTGTCGCAACCTCTATGAATAGCACGTCTCCCCCGGTGGGCGTCCAGGCTAACGCGCACGCCACGCCGACGTGGTCACGCTTGAGACTCCTGGAAATCGAATAGGCCCCCACTCCGAGCCATTCCTCGAGGTTCTGAACTTTGACGATGAATGGCCCCTCCTCGCCGCTGCCGACCTTTCTCGCGACCTTGCGACATATACGGGATATGTGACGCTCGAGATTCCTCAATCCCGCCTCGCGGGTGTACTGCAAGACGATCCGGCGCAAAGCCGAAGTAGTTATCCTGATGCTGGTATCCGAGAGACCATTCTCAGCTATCTGCTTCGGGATGATGAACTTCCGAGCGATCTTCATCTTGTCATGCTCCGTGTAACCAGAAAGCCGCAAAATCTCCATCCGATCACGGAACGCCGGCTGGATTGTGTCCAACATATTGGCGGTGCAAATAAACAGCACATTCGATAGGTCGAAGGGCAACTCCACGTAATGGTCCTTGAAGGAGACATTCTGCTCAGGATCGAGCACCTCGAGAAGTGCGGAACTCGGATCGCCGCGAAAATCCGCGCCAATCTTATCCACCTCATCCATCATGAACACTGGATTGCGAGAACCGGAGCCCCGCAGCTCCTGCAGAATTCGCCCCGGCAGCGCGCCGACATACGTCCGTCTATGGCCGCGAATCTCCGCCTCATCTCGGACGCCTCCCAGTGAAATACGCACGAATTTGCGTCCCAGAGCCCTTGCTATCGATCTCCCGAGAGATGTCTTCCCCGTCCCGGGCGGACCGACGAAGCAGAGGATTGGCCCCTTGTTCTCCTGGGTCAACTTCCGAACTGCGAGAAACTCGAGCACGCGCTCCTTGACCTCCTCGAGGTTATAGTGATCCTCGTCCAGTATTCTTTGAGCGACATTAAGGTCCAAATTGTCCTTCGTCTCCGCTCGCCAAGGGAGATTCAACAGCCAATCGATATACGTCCGAATTACACTGGCCTCGGCAGAATCTGCATTGCTCATCTCGAGCCGACTGAGCTGCTTGCTGCAAACCTCCCTCGCATCGTCGGGCATGTCGGTTTGTGTAAGCCTCTCTCGGAGCTCTCGAACCTCGCCAGAGAAGGAATCAGAATCGCCAAGCTTCTCCTGAATAGCCTTCATCTGCTGCCTCAGGAAATACTCCTCTTGGTCCTTTTCTATCCCCTGTTGAGCCTCGGACCTGATTCTCTCTTGAATCTCGAGTATCTCCATCTCGTTGGCGAACATCTCATTCACCACGCGGAGACGCTCCAGAGGATCGGCGATCTCCAGGATGCGCTGTGACTCCTCGAGCTTGATCCGGATACTGCCCGCGATCATATCTGCAAGCTGCCCCGGGTCGCCGCTGTTCATGGCGACAACCGCAGCCTCGGGAGTCATGACCTTGCCCAGAGTGACGCTCCTCTCGAGCTTCTCCTTTGCATCACGCATCAAAGCCTCTGCCATCAGCGGATTCTTTATCTCCTTACGCTCGGCGAAGCGTTTTATATTAGCGGTCCAGTAAGGCTCCGTCTGAACCATCTTCC
>JAFGIT010000019.1 GCA_016929465.1 Candidatus Coatesiibacteriota bacterium
AATGTTCCATAGGAAGAGAGTAGAGGACTTCATGTCCTCTCAATCTGAGCCCCTCGCCCAGGGAAAAGGCTCGCTGCCCGCCTCCCGCGGAGGGATATGGAAGTGACGGTATCAGCTCAGTAGTTATTATCAGAATCTTCGACAATGCCCCAAATGCCTCCTTTTAGTTAGGCCTATCTAGACAAGTATGTGGAATACTGCCTGTATGTCAACAAAATATTGGGGCTGCGAGGGTGAATCAGGGGCAATTTAGATGGGAATTACTGGCCGGATATCGAACGGTTGAACGCCATCCAGGCTGTTGGTATATTCGCCCCGGTTGAAATGCCGCAAATGATTTGAGCCGGTTCAATGTCGATTAAGGAGATTATCCGAGTGCTTCTGAATGACGCCACCAAAAATGAGACCACGAGGTTCGGCCTGGCTTTGAGCCTTCTGGCTATTCTTGCAGCCGGATTCATCTTTCCAGCGCTCGGCTGTCACTCTATCTCCGCCGACTTCTCTTCTCCATCTCAAAGCGATTCGAAAGTAATCGACGTCGCAAAGGGCACGCTCAGGGGTGTTTCTGATGGCGTCCTTGTCATCGAGCCGGATGCAGAAAGTGCCGTCATCGAATTCTCGTGGAGACCGGGTGAATTCTCGGCGGAATGGCGGCCGATTATCGACCTCGGGGTGTCATTTTCCGACATCGAGAAACATGAGGTGCTCATCCTTTGGCGTGGCCAGGGGCAACAATTCGCGCCCGAAAGGAGTGTTGGCGGCACCTTCAACTTGAAGTACGCCGCCGGCCTCTATATCAGACAGCAGCTGACGATGAATCTCGCCGGCAATCCCAATTGGCAAGGAAAGATTGCTGAGATCAAGGTAGTTCTGCCGGCACTCTCCAAACCAGTCGGTATCGACTTCATCCGTTTCACCGATTCTCAACTGCTTTCGTTGCTCATGCCGCACAGGAAGTGGCTTGGATTGGATAAACGAGTTTTCCTGGGCTATCTGCCGGCTCTCTTGGTCCTGATACTTGGGGCATTCAATGTGGCATCTGCACTACGAAGACGGGATGGCAGAGAGGCAGGCTGGCCTCCGGCCGGGCGAAGTGCAGACATATCCCGTAAGGTGCTGTTTGGGGGGCTTTGTCTCGTCTTCATCCTCAACGCGGTCTTCCCGTTCGACTTCTTCCCCTACCTGAAGTTCTTGCTGGGTGGCGTCCACATTCTGCTTCCTGAGACTCTACTGGCTCTTCTAATAATCCTTCTGGCGACGCTTCAGGGTCCTAAAACCTTCAGATTCACGCCGCTCGAGTGGTCGTTCATCGCTTACCTTGGAGCTGCGCTTCTCTCTCTTACAAATGCGCGGGCGATGGACCACGCCTTGCTCAGGATCGTATATTATCTCCTCCCCCCACTCCTATTCATGGTTCTCGGGAGAGGTATCCTCAGGGAGGAGAACAGGCTAACCGTCTCCAGGCGATTCACGATCGCGGTTACTATCGCCGCCTTCTGGGTGGCCTTCCATGGGATGATGGAGGGCTTCTTCGATCACAACTACCTCTTCGATACTCTATACAGGGCATTTGCCCCTATATATGTCGAATACACCTTCGGCACCCCGATTGCTTCGTCATTCACCGACCCAAGCGTTCTTGGATCATTTATTGTCATGTGCATTCCTCTCGCCTTGTTCTTCGCCAGATATGAGAAGCAGAATAGGATGCTGCGTCTTTTCGGAATTGTCTCCCTGGTCGTGCTTGGCTTCAGTTTTGCCTACTCCTGTTCGTACGGGAGTCTGGTCGCGCTGGTGGTTGCGCTCGCCCTATATTTCTTGCGCAGACAGAAGCGGCTTATCATCGGGCTCTGCATTGCTGGCGCCGTGGCGGGAATCGTGGCGGCGATAGTCGTGACGCCGCAATACAAGCAGTACCTCGCTGACGTGGAGGAGGTCGATCGACTCGTTCGTGAAGGTAATCTCAATCAGGACGAGATAGTCGAACTCGCGGGGTCGAAGCTGGACCATACCCTTCTCTATTCAGTGAACCAGCGGGTTGACGGCGCTATCAGCGCCCTCAGGATGCTCCGTGACCATCCGCTCTGCGGGATCGGGATCGGGAATTTCGAGCCATATTTCGACGATTACTACCAGAAGAATCCGGAGGCGCTTCGTATATATAAGGTCCCCGACAACATCCTCTTCATGATCCTCGCTGAGACAGGGATACTGGGCCTTTTGACCTTCCTCATCTTCGTCGCCCTTGTCGTGAAGGCCTGCCTGAAGGTGCTCAAGGCGACAAGCAACGACCCTTACTGGAACAATTACGCTTGGGCAGTCTGCATCGCGATATTCGGCTTCGGCGTTAATTGCCTCGCTTATGATGGGATGTTCTGGTTCTCGCCGAGTTTTGCTTTCTGGGCGGTGCTCGGGATGTTCTTGCCGCTTGCGAAGAGGGATTGAGCGGTTAAGGCAAAGCCCTCGAGAGGTGCTTTCTGTCTTGAATGGACATCATGGACTGGATGGACTGAATGGACGTTTGAGCCGACTATCCAGCTTGGATCTCAGTCATCCTCAGTTAATGGCCGGGCCTTCCTGGCTACTTCGACGATTGCGTCCAGGTTTTCTTTGATCTCATCTGATATCTTCTCGACAGGGACGAATTGGACGAGTTCGTGAAATGACCGCTTGGGCATATCATTGTATAGCCCGAGCTTCTCAAAGAAATTCTCGAAAAGTGGTGTCAGGAATTCGTCGCTGACCTTCATCTGACCATCCCACGGAGAACCCCTCTTCAGCGTCTTCATAGCATCAACAAGTGCGTCGATCTCGCCCTGCATGGCTTCCCTCAATTTCTGGACTTCTGTAGCCGCAAACAACTCGCCCAAGGCTTCTCGTCTCGCGATGCTCTCCGCGTATCCTAGCAATGTCTCAGGATAGCATAGATAGCTCTCGATCTCCCTGAGGCTCCACATTAGCCATTTGAGATCACCATCATCGGATGGATTCTTGTCATGTCTGTCGAAGAGAGCTACCGCGCACAGATCGGGAAATGCATCCTTTAGCGGGGAAAAATGTCGGTAAACGCCAGCGGTTATGTCGGTTGTGTAATGGACGAAAGGTCGCTCGAGAACAGCGAGGACTTCCTTGTGATCCAGACGCCTAGCGAAAGCCCGCAGAATGTCGAGGTCCGTCTCGCCCTCCAAATATAGAGCCCAGCCGTTTTGCTCCGCGAGGTAGTATTGCTCGTAGCCAATTTCCCTGAGTGATTTGAGCGTCTCATCTCTGCGCTCAAGCAGCATTCGGTGAGGCCGGCCGACGAAGGCCACGACCATGTCCTTTCCGGCAGCCTCGTTAAGAATGATCTCAGAGTGGCTTGCCACGATGATCTGATTGCCGTTCTCTTGCGCAGCATCAGCAAGAATCTGGTAAGTCTGTCTCTGCCGGAGCATCTCGAGATGAGCGTCGGGCTCGTCGAGCAGAAGCACTGATCCCGGATTGGCGAAGACATAAGCGAGAAGAAGCAACGTCTGCTGCAATCCCCTGCCGGATGATGACAGGTCCAGCTGTGTACCGCGTTCCCTATATGTCATCTTGACCTCACCTCTCTCTGAAATGTACTCCGGTGGATCAAGCTGACAGCCGAAGAGCCGGTCCATCTGCGCTAGCAGCCTTTCCCAATGCTCCTTCTTATCCGCATAGACCTTATAGCATAGGTTTCGCAGCACTTCGGCTGTTCTACCCTCTCCAATGCGGACATTGATAGCCCCTTCGTCGATTCTCGTCTCATTTGCCGCAAGGCCGGACATTGGGGGAAGAAAGGCGAATTTAATGCCCTGCAATCCATCTGGGACAGGCATCCTTCCCGAATCACCTTCGTCGGGCAGTCGCAATGGCCGGCAGTAGAACGATTCCTCGTTGGCGTAGTCGAACTCAAGCCCGCACAGCCACGTCTCGGCCCCCGAGAATCCCTCCACGACGATGTCGATCAGGACATTGCTGGTTCTTTGACCTTCATCAGACCTTTGCACATTCCTCACGTGAAGGCCCCGCCAAAGCAACTTTGCAGTCGATACAGGCAAAGCGATCAAATCCTGTCTGTTGATCGTAATTCCTGGTCTTTTCTCCGGGGTCTTCTGCCCCTTCCTTTTCTCGATCCATCTTCTTAGACCTAATCCCCAGAGCGCAAGCGCTTGAAGAGCTGCGGTCTTGCCGGAATTATTGGGCCCGATAAATACGACTGGATTGCCGAGCTCTATCTCGACGTTATCGAACCTCTTGAAGTTTCTGATGATGAGCTTAGTTAGCACAATAGAGCACCTCGCCCAAGGCCATTAGAACATCTGTGTGATTATGATGATTGGGATCATACTTCAAATGACAAATGCTGCAACCGACGGCTTGCTCAGATTTCAAAGCCCAATCTTCCCTATGCCGGGGACTATTTCTCGGGCGCGGTCCAGGCTGATCTCGGAGAATATGATCTTGCAGCTGGTTTCGTTGTCGAGGACATCCTGTATCCTGAATTTCCCCTCGACGCTACGGTCCTTCCCCAAAGACGGGTCCCAGCCGTCGCTCCCATAGACATCGGCGACGTAATATGCGATCCCGGATATGCTCATCCCGGATTCTATGAGCGTATTGCCATCAAACCTCTCTGTGCGCTCACCTAAGACCGGGAAGTAACGAAGCTCTTCGACCTCATCCGAGAACCTGGACCGTGGCTCAGGAATGCTCGTTGGCTTCAGTTTCAGTTTCACTCCGCCTTTGGTCTTGATCTTCAGCCCCCACTTGTCCAGCCCGACATTTCTCAATCCCCGGTTGGTAATCCGCACATAAGCGAGAAAGCCGTACCGACGGGTTGGCTGCCCATTCATCTCTCCGCCCGGAAGCGAGAACCACCACTGAAACCGTTTCGGCTCAACGGCTCTAACTTGCAGATTCGGTCGGTCGCGCCTCAAGCGCCAGAAGAGGATCGAACCATTGATTATCGCAAGAATAAGCGCTGAGAGGTGGGCGTAGTCTTTGATGACGATGGTCATAACTCATCTCCGCACATGTCAGGAGAGCTTAGCATCTCAGGCCCGCCCGCTACTTGCTTTTCACCTTTTTCACCGCAACGTTACACGCGACAAGGATCGGATCCCAGACAGGCGCAAATGGCGGGGCATAGGCGAGGTCGAGGCGCGAGGTCTCCTCGATCGTCATGCGATTGAACATCGCGGTCGAGAGAACGTTCGTTCTGGCAAGCACACCGTCCTCACCGACGACCTGCCCGCCGAGAATCCTTCCGCCAACTCGTTCGAAGACGAGTTTGACCCGGATCATCCTCGCTCCCGGACAATGCCCGGCTCTCGACCTGGGCGATACGACGACGGTGTCGTAATCGAGCCCGAGCTTTTTGGCCTCCTTCTCGGTTAGTCCGACCCGTC
>JAFGIT010000177.1 GCA_016929465.1 Candidatus Coatesiibacteriota bacterium
CATCGACATGCCGGTCAAGTCGTATTCGTCGGGAATGTATGTCCGGCTTGGATTCGCGGTCGCAGTCCACGTCAGGCCGGACATCCTGATAATCGACGAAGCGCTCGCAGTCGGTGACGAGGCTTTCCAGCAGAAATCGCTCAATAAGATCCTGGAGTTCAACAAGGAAGGGAAGACGATCCTATTCGTCTCCCATAACCTGGCGGCAATCGAGCGTCTTTGCGACACTTGCGTCTGGATGCAGAAAGGCGAGATAAAGAGCATGGGCTCGGTGCGGGACATACTGCGGGAATACGACAGCCACGTCGCGGAGGGGTTTGTCGCGAAGCTCGACGAGAGTCGGGGGCTCGAGGTCAAGGAGGAAATCGAGGGCCGGCGAGGGGATCTGACGATACGGATAACCGGCGTTAACTTCCTCGATGGGAAGGGGAATGAGACCCGCTCTTTCGCGATCGGCGATTCGATGACGGTCCGGGTTGATTACGAGGCGGACGTGGCATGTGAGGCTCCGGTCTTTGGCATCGCCATCTGGCGGGAAGACAACCTCTACATCTATGGGACGAATACGCTCTGGGACAAATTCGAGACGAAGCCGATACGCCCAGGCCCCGGTTCGTTCGAGATGAAATACGACGCACTCTCGATACTTGATGGGCACTACAAGGTCTCGGTCGCAATCTTCAAGCCCGGCGGCGCGACTCCGTATGACGCTTTCGACTTCCACCCGCCGCACTACCCGTTCCGCGTTCAGGGCGAGGGCACATCCCACGGCATCGCCTTCCTGGAGCACTCCTGGAGGCAACCGTAGAGGCTACACAATCGAGGAGAAAGACATGACGGCACAGGACATCCGATGGATACAGAGATTCAACCACTTCAAAAGCGCTCTGAGTCAATTGAGTAAATTCATTGAAAAGGGTGATTTGAATGAGCTCGAGCAGCAGGGCCTGATTCAGGCTTTTGAATACACCCATGAATTAGCCTGGAATACATTGAAGGACTTTCTTGAAGGTCGGGGCGGGGGGAATCTGTATGGTTCAAGGGATACAACACGCCTTGCCTTTAGGCGAGGTGTAATCGAAAACGGAGAGGCATGGATGGAGATGATTAAGGACCGGAACCTGACCTCTCACACGTATAATGAAGATGTGGCATCGAAGATCGCCGCCAATGTCCTTGGGATTTATTTCGCCGAGTTTCAGGCGTTCGGCGCGACGATGGAGAGGCTTGCGCGGGAGCAGGAAGAGTGAGGTTCGGTCTCAAGGAGAGCACCATCGAGAAGATCAGGGAGGTGCTTTCCCATTACCCACAAGTCCAGAAGGCGATTCTCTATGGCTCGCGCGCGAAGGGCAACTATAAGAACGGTTCGGATATCGACCTCACTCTGTGCGGGGACGAGTTGACCCTCGAATTGCAGCATAAAATTGACGAAGAACTCGACGACCTGCTACTTCCTTATATGTTCGACCTCTCCATCCTGAGCAACATCAAAGACGCCGACCTACTCGATCACATCAAGCGTGTGGGCCAAGTTTTCTACGAGCGGCGAAAGACCTAGCGCAATCGACGCCCCTTCACCTTTCCCTTCTCCCAGTCCCCTCGTCCACACCCCTGTCACCGTCATATTGCCGCCGCGCGAATCTCGAATTGCCACTCATCAATCGATATGACCCCCGAGGGGCCTTCACCGGGGCGACAGGCGGCCGCGAAGTAGCTATAGCTCCCCTGCTCAATCCCAGCCGGAATTGTCAGCTCGAACATGGTCTCAGGCCAGGCCGCGAAGCCTGAAGGCAGAACCAGATCGGAAAAGCAAGGCCAGGCGCCATCCGCGAAGCCATCATTGGTCAGCGAGAGCAGGAACCCATTCGGTCTCACGATCACCGCGTAGACGTCAACCTCAATGTCGTCACCCCGGTTCTCGATACCCATAAAGCCCTGGATAACATCTCCAGGAGCGAACTCTTCTGAATTCAGGGCGCAGATTACCTCGACATGGGTGTTCTGTTCAGGCAGCCGATAATGATAGCCCATATCGACGACGCCCGTGTCCGGCGTCCCATCCGCTTGAGTCGTCCGGTCGGAAAGGCCCGCCTCATCCGCGCTCACCGAGCCGGTATTCACGCACGGGCTATTGGGGTCTAGGTAGTATCCCCCAAGCGGACCGGAGACAAGGAGGGGATCATCGGAGATGTTACCTTCGCCGCTACCTGTCCAATTCTGAATACAGCAATGACTCGGAGGTACCGTATCCAAGAGCTGATCATCCCCAGAGAAATTATTCCCCCAAATGACGCAATTGGTGACATTTGAGTCGCAGATGTCGATAGCGGCTACCGAGTTGCGGAAGAATGTGCAATTCCCGATCGGTCCTTGGTAATTGCGGACTCCGGCGCTCGTATTGCCGAATATAAGGCAATTGAAAAGGCCATGCACCCCTCCGCAAACTCCGGCGCCATAATCGGACGAATTGTCGGTGATCACACAATCTGATATTCTGCCTATACATCCATACAGGCCGGCGCCGCCATACGCGCTGTGGCCTGCGATATAACAGCCGGTGATATTGCCATTGCACAGGAAGAGACCGCCACCTTCCCAGCAGCCCATGCCGCCATATCTATTATTCGTTATTTCGCAATTGACGATCTCACCATCACAGAATGCGACCCCACCACCCTCCATTCCCTCATTCGAGGTTATCACGCAGTTCTCTATTGATGCGTGGGTGTGCGGCAATTGGTATTCTCCTCCATCGATCCCGCCTCCATAATAGCTGCGCCCCTTTGTGATGGTGAAACCCATTAGACGGCAAGTCCCACTCTCCACCCCAGAGAACCTGACGACTGAGTCGCTACTGGCTCCATCAATGATCGTTGAGGCGACGACATCCTTATCCTCGGGATCTGTGCATCGCAGGACGATATTCTTCCCATCGAAGTGGATGTTCTCATAGAACGTCCCCGGATGGACAACTATCTCATCGCCATCCAGCGAGGCATCGATTGCGGCTTGGATCGACGCGAAGTCACCCGTCCCATCCTGCCTGACGTGATAGGTCTCGGCCTCCAGGCCGGTTGCCGCGAGCACGACCAGCAGTAAGACCACGGCCGATGCTATTGCTCTCATGTCTCCTCCATTATCCAAATTGTCTTCATCCCCCATCCCCCATCTTTCATCCCTTAAATAGGATAGTGGTATCCCATATCAACAGTCCCGGTATCCGGCGAACCATCCTCCTGGGTGGTCCGGCCGGAGAGGCCGGCATCTACGGCTGATTGGCTGCCTGCGTCTATGCAGGGGCTGGCGGATGAGAGGTAATACTCGCCGAGGGGGCCGGTGGCGAACAGCGGGTCGGTGTGGATGTTGCCGATGCCGTCATCCATATCCTCGACGAGACAATATTTCGCGGAGAAACCTTTGAGGTCATCTCCGTTGCCCCAGACAATGCAATTCCTGATCACAGGGAGGTAGGTATAGTAATCAAGCCATAGCCCTCCACCGCCACTCGCATTTGAGGAGTGGTTAAGGACAATTGTGTTGTTTTCGATGGTGGGGATGCTCATTTCATAGCAGCAAATTCCGGCTCCTACGCACGAGGAGTTCTCCACAATCAGGTTGTTTATGATTGTAGGAGAAATTCCGAAGCAATATATGCCGCCGCCGCCGAGATAAGGCTCAAAATGCCGGTCCGTCGAGTTCCTTCTAATGATGTTTCCTATAATCAATGGCGCGTCGAGAGGGGTCTGAGAGAAAGATACAAGGCATATCGCGCCACCATAGAACTCCGCGCGATTGTCCTCGATTATGTTATCTTGAATGGTCGAATCTCCATTCGACATGGATAGGGCACCCCCGCCCGGCGCCTCATTTTCCGCTATGTGGTTGAACGCGATGGTCGCGGAGCAACCGGCGCCACAGCTTATGCCTCCACCACGTCCGGCGGAGTTGGCTGAGATCCTATTGCACATTATTGTCGGCGAGGAGTTAGCCACAAGGAATATGCCCCCCCCCACTGCCGTTTTCAGCGTGGTTTCCGGTGATGGCGTTGTCGCGGACGACAGGAGAACTGCCCGAGCAACGGATACCTGCCCCAGACAGTGCACACCCACCAGTGATAGTGAATCGCTCGATGCAGCCGCCCGAGATTGCTTCGCACGATATGACCCCGGCTAGTTCTTCAGCGTCGAGAATCGTCGTCTCGCAATCCTCGCCGGAGAGCGACACCCAGCTCCTCATGTTGAGCGGGAACGATTCACCGTTGGTTGTGAACGCGTATCTGCCTGCAGCGACGTGGACCGCTACGGGTCGCCCCTCTGTTGCCGCGACCGAGCTAAGCGCGTGTGTGATCGTCCGCCATGGAGAATTCTCTGAGCCGTCATTTGCGTCATCCCCCGCTACGGCGTCAACGTAATAATCGGTGGCAGATGGCGCAGTAACCACAAATGGGAATTCATCCAAAGCAAGGATGTCGGAATAGCCTTCACTGACCCGACAGATGGCTGAGAGATATGTGTAGTTGCCTGCTTCGGCGTCTGCCGGGATTGCCATATCAAAGATCTTCTCAGGCCAGACCGTGAAACCTGAAGGCAGGACTTGTTCGGAGAACCATGGCCAAGCGCCATCCACAAAGCCATCATGCGTCAGCGAGAGCATTGAGCCATCCGGCAGGACAATCACGGCGTAGATATCTACCGTGACCTCGTCGCCCTGGTTCTCGATACCCATATAGCCTTGCATAACGTCTGCAGGAGCGAACACATCTGCATTCAGGGAGCAGATCACCTCAACATCAATCTCATTCTCCGGGAGCGGATAATGATAGCCCATATCGACAATCCCACTGTCCGGCATCCCGTCCGCCTGAGTCGTCCGGTCGGAAAGGCCCGCCTCTTCTGCCGACCGGTTTTCCGCGTCAATGCACGGGCTTTGAGGATCAAGGTAGTACTCGCCGAGTGGACCGAAGACAAAGAGGGGATCGTCCGAAATATTGCCGAGGCCGCCCCCGGCCCAGTCCTGAATACATGAATAGCTTATCGATCCGCAGTCATAGAGCTCAGGACCCTCTGGAGCATCATTTGACCAGATAATGCAGCTCGTAATCGGCCCGATACACTTATATACCCCTCCTCCATTGTACGAAGCTGAGTTGCCACTGATTGTGCAGTTTGTGATCGGTCCAAGACACCAGGAAAGGCCTCCGCCAAAATAGGCCCCATTGTCGGTAATACAGCAATTCGTGATCGGCCCATTACAGCTGTCTAGTCCGCCCCCGAACTCAGCTGCATTGCCGCTGATTATGCAGTTTCGGATTATCCCGTAGCACCAAGAGATTCCTCCCCCGAAGCTTGTGGCGAAATTCCCGCTGATCATGCAGTTTGCGATTGTCGCACGTGAATGGGGACCATCCCATGCGCCTCCGCTGATTCCTCCGCCATATAGCGCCCATCCCTCAGTGATCTTGAAGCCAGAGAGAAGGCAGGTTTCGCTCTCGGTCGCACCAAATCTAACAACACTGCTATTCCGTTCACCATTGATCACCGTCGCCTCGACCACACCCCAGTCGTCCGGATCAGTTGAGCGAAGCACGATATTGGCCCCATTGAATTGGATGTTTTCGTAATACGTCCCCGGATGGACAATGATCTCGTCCCCCTCGACGGCGACGTCGATCGCATGCTGGATAGCCCTAAAATCCCCCGCCCCATCCTGCCTCACGTGATACGTCCCAGCGTCCGCGCCGGGGGCGGCGAACACCAATGCAATCCAAAGACAAAATAGGACTATCACCGATCTCATCATGCTACCTCTCTTGACCTTTTTGACCTATTGACCCTTTCCCCTTCCCCCTTGTCCCTCCTCTTTTCATCCTTGTATGTTCCCTTGCATGTTCCCTGTGATGCGTCTATACCATTCGCTTAATAGTCGTGTTGAGCCTCTGG
>JAFGIT010000020.1 GCA_016929465.1 Candidatus Coatesiibacteriota bacterium
TACCGCAATCAGCTCGCAGTTCGAAGCACACCCCGCCTCATCTGCTGGCCATATATTCGATAAGGAGGCCCAACTCCCGACGTCATCCCAGCCCATATCCCCCTCGATTACAAGGACCTTCTCGGCTTTCTGCATGACGCCATAGTCGATCGATATCGGCGTGATCCCCTCATAGATACTCGCCATCGCCTGCTCCGACCGGCGGCCTTCAAGCTCCGCGTCCAGCAATCTCAGCGCGGAGTGAAGCTCGGGCAGGTGTTGCTCGATCATCCCTAGTATCGTATCGGTTCGCCAGAAGAAGAGGCCTGAATTCCAGAGGAAGCCGCCCTCCTCGAACATCTGGCGCGCCCTCGATAGGGGCGGTTTTTCAACGAATCGCATCGCCTCGAATGAGCCGAGATCGCTGCCTTCGAGGCTCGCTATTGGCCTTCCCTTTTCGATATATCCGAAGCCCGTGGCGGGATGTCTGGGCGGGATACCGACCGTGATGAGCGCATCGGGCTCTCTTTCCAGTTCCAAAGCGGCGAGTTCAAGCACTTCTGCGAACTTGTGCTCATTCGAGATGACGTGGTCCGCAGGCATAACTGCCATTGTTGCGCCGGGACATCGGCTTCGGACTACGAGCGCTGCGAGCCCGATACATGGGGCGGTATTCCTGCTGGCAGGCTCCGCGATGATGTTCTCGGGCGAAATGTCGGTGAGGCATTTTCTTATAGCAGGAACCTGCTCATCCAGCGTCACTACCAGTATCCTGGAAGGGGGGATGATGCTCGCGACACGGTCGAAGGTCATCTGAAGCATAGTCCTGCCACCGACGAGCGCAAGCAGGTGTTTCGGGGTCTGCTTACGACTCTGCGGCCAGAGCCTGGTGCCAGAGCCGCCAGCCATTATCACGCCAAACATCGGCGCGCTCAACTCGCGTCGTCCTTCTTGAGATTCCAGTGGATGACTCGGATCTTGACGAGGCCGAGTGCCATCTTTATCGGATCGCTTAGCAGTCGCACTTTCGTATCCCTGCTGTCGGACCAGAAGACGGGCACTTCAGCTATTTTGAAGCCGAGCTTCTTCGCTATGAACAACTGCTCCACGTCAAAGACGAAGCCGGGCATGATCTGCCTCGCGCTGATCTCCTTTGCTGCCTTCTGGGTGAACATCTTGAAGCCGCATTGCGTGTCCTTGAAGCCGCTTATTACTATCATCGATGTCAAGAAGCCGAAAAACAGGCCCATGAGCCTGCGGTAGAATGGCTGTGGTTCGAGCTGAGAATCGGGCAGCCTCCTCGAGGCAATGGCTACGTCATAGCCGCTCTCCAGCCACGAAGCCAGTTCGTCTGCCTGACCGATGGGCGCGGATAGGTCAGCGTCCGTGAAAAGCACACGTTCACCCTTCGCTTTCTCCATACCACGGGCCACCGAACGGCCCTTGCCCAGGTTGGTGTTGTTCCGTATGACGTGAAATAAGACCTTGCCCGCACGGTCTGCGATCTTCTCGCCGAAGCCCTTGGCAATTCGTTGAGTTCGGTCGGTACTGCCGTCATCGACTACAATAATCTCGCCCAGGATTTCCTTGGATTCGAAATAATCCAATACCGAATCGAGGCATTTGCCGAGACGCCTCTCCTCATTGAAGGCCGGGATTACAACAGAGAGCTCTGGTTTATCCATCATCCCATCTCTTAAACTGATACTACATCAAATCGCTCTGGATGCAGCGCCGCATCCGCACTGATGAGGACCCGCTTGTTGAAGGTCCTTTCGAACTCCATTATTATATCCTTTGACTTGGTCTGAAGCATGTTTGCCACGGATGGATGGGCTCGGACGAGTATCTCCTTTTGGATTGAGAATTCAGCAACGCGCCGAATCTCGCGCTGTATTTCATAGCAGACAGTCGCTCTCGACCTTATCCTCCCGATGCCGCCACAGTATGGACATTTCTCGCAGAGCATGCGTTCCAGGCTTTCGCGGACTCGCTTGCGAGTCATTTCTACCAGCCCGAGAGTTGATATCTCCGTTATCGAGGTCTTGCTTCTGTCCTTTCTGAGTTCATTCGAAAGAGCATTGAGGACGTGCTCCTTGTTCTTTTCGCTCTCCATGTCGATGAAGTCGATGACTATAATCCCCCCGAGGTCACGCAGGCGCAGCTGCCTCGCCAGTTCCTTTGTCGCCTCGAGGTTGATATTCAGCAGTGTCTCCTCGAGGCTTTCCTTGCCGACATACTTGCCGGTGTTCACGTCGATCGATACGAGCGCCTCTGTCTGGTCGATCACGAGGAAGCCTCCGGACCTCAGCCACACCTTCGGTCGGAGTGCCCTTTGTATCTCGCTTTCGATCCCATATTCATCGAATATCGGGGTGTCTTTCACGAACAACTTGACCCTGTGTGCCATTCCAGGAAGCATCTCGTCAACGTACTCGGCGCAGCGCTGATAGGCCTCCTCCGAATCGATTACTACCCGCTCCACATCCGGGGTGAAGAAATCCCTAACAGTCCTCAGAATCGGGTCGGGCTCGCTGTAGATGAGACTCGGAGCAGGGGCAGATTCGCTTCTTTTGTAGATTTGGTGCCATAGTTTATTCAGGAATTCGATGTCAGCTCGGAATTCATCCTCGCCATGTCCCACAGCGAGCGTCCGAATGATCACGCCCATGCCTTCGGGTTTGAGAGAGCCGACGACCTCTTTCAATCGATTGCGCTCCGCCTCATGCTCGATGCGTCTCGAGATGCTCACGTGTGGCATAGAAGGCTGAAGGACCAGGAATCTCCCAGCGAGCGCAATGAATGACGATGCACGCGCTCCCTTCGCCCCAATCGGGTCCTTGGTTATCTGAACGACTATCGTCTGTCCAGGCACGAGCAGCTGCTCTATCGAAAGCGAGCTCTTGGGCTTCGTGCGAAGCAACTGCTCCTCCTGAAGGTCTCCGTCGGCCTCCGAACTCATCATCAATCGCTCGAATTCATCCATCGTGTCATAGACATCGGTGACGTAGAGAAATGCGTCTCGTTCGAGCCCTATATCCACGAACGCTGCCTGCATTCCAGGCAAGACCCGACTGACCCGGCCCTTGAACACGTTGCCCACCATCGTCATATTCTCGCGTCTCGCGACATAGAGCTCGACGAGCATGTCGTTCTCCAGAATGCCGATGCGGGTCTCGCCGGCCTCGTCATTGATGATGATCTTTCTATTCATTCCGATGTCGCTCCGGGGGTCTTGCCGCTCTGGATAGCCTTTATGCGATTGATCCTCGCCTCAGCTTGTTGGCTCCAAAGCGATTTGGGATATTTCTCGATAATCTTCTCATACACTCTTATCGCCTCATCGAGGTCGCCCCTGGCCTCGTAGCACTCGCCGACGTTCGCCCTCGCGCTTGCGACCCAGGGCACGGCCTCCTCCTGCGTGAATGAGTAGGAGAGGTCCAGGTACTTGAGGATTGCATCGTCGTACCGTTTTTGCTCCTGTAAGGTGTGCGCAAACCAGAACCGCGCCTCGACCGCGAATCTCGGCTCGCAGCCTTCGTCAGAAATAACCAGATTCAGCGCTGAACGGGCCAGCTGGAAGCGACCCATCTTTCGCAGGTTGTCGCCAACCGAGACCAGCTCCTCACACATCCCCTTCTGGTCCTGATAGTCCGTGACCATCTGTTGGTAGTAATCGAAGGCACTATCCAACTCCCCGAGCTGACGGTGCGCCTCGCCGATGCGGTAGAGAAGCAGCGCTTCTTCATGGCGGTCGTCGAGGACCGGGTGGTTCAGTTTGCTGTAATACTCGATGGCACTCCTGGGCTTCTTTCGCTGATACCAGATGTCGCCCATGAGAGCCGTGCTCAGTTGCCTGACTCGCGGGGCCGCGGCCTGGTTCTCGAGAATGGGCATCAGAGCGTCCTGGGCTGCCCCCAGTTTGCGACTTGCGAGATATACCCTGGCGAGAAGGACGCGCGCCCCATATAGCTGTGGATTCTGAGGATTCGACTTCACCAACTTCTTTAGAGAACGGGCTGCCTTCTTGAGCTTGCCTTCATTGAAGGCCTCCTCCGCCTCTCTCAATGAACGTTCTATCTCCAGAAACGCGCCCGGCTCGTGGTCGCGGAATTCTGCAATCGATGTGACCGAGTCCGCATAGTCTCCCTTCTGGAATAGCGCGTTTCGCAGACCTTCCTCGGCAAGCGCCATGAACGGCCATTCCGGCTCCTCGGCGACCAAATTCTCGAGGTAGCTCGCGGCATCTGCCGGCTTACCTGATGCAAAACCGGACCTATAGGCCTCCGTCAGACACAGGGCTGTATAATCCGATGACGCGCGACCCTGATATTTCTTCGCCAGCTCCGCGAAGCACTCCCCGGCCTTCTTCTCGTTTCCACGCTCCTTTCTGATATAGCAGGACCAGAAATCGAGCGACTCCTTTAGCCTCTCATCGAGCATGTAGGACTTCTGGGTCTCCTCGATGTATGAGGCGCATTTACCTTGCTCATCCAAGGAGCGGTATGCTAGAAGGGTGCCGAAGATGGCGTCTCGCTCCGGAGCCTTTCTCAAGGCAGCGTCATGGGACGCTCGAAAGTAATTGAGCGCGTCCTGTGCGCTGCCGATGGCCTGGAGCGATAGCCCTCGAAGCCTCAGAACTTCGCTCAGATGCCTCGATTCGGGATAATCCTCCTGGAACTTCTCGGCGGTCGCGTCACAGTTCTCGAAGGCCTTGATCGCATAGAAAGCGCGGCAAAACGCCAACTGCGTCCTCTCGGCGAAATCACTGGAAAGGTCTGCCGTTGCTTGAACTGAATTCAGCAGGGGAATCGCATCCATTGGTTGGGCGCAATCGAGGAGCATCTCTGCGCACTCGAGTGCAGATTCGGCCGCTACCGGGCTATCGGGGAATGAAAGGGAAAGCGACTTATAGCGCCTAATCGCCTCGGAAAAGTCCATTCTCATCCAGCTGATCCTGGCAAGCATCAGGTAGCAATCGTGAATATGAGCCCCGAATGGGTCATCTTCGATGAGCTCCTTGGCTAGGACCTCGGCCGCAGGCAATTGCTTCAATGCGACCAGGTTGCGGGCCTGCCGGTATCGGACCTCATAGCGCAGTTCGCTCCCCATGTCCAAGGGGAGCATCTCCTTCAATACCGACTCCTCGAGTGAATATTCCCCTCTCATCCTGCGCCACTCAGCAATAAGAAGCAGGATATTCAACCGGGTCTCGAGGTTGACGCTCTCGGCGTCCCTCAATGTGTCCTGCATGTCCGAGATCGCCTTGCCATAATCTCCGAGGGTGGCGAGCTCGCAGGCGTCTATCACCTTCTCGGCCACCTGGAATTCGGCACCTCTCAAGCCCTGGTGCTTCTCCATCAGCGAAGCAGCTCGCTGGAATTCCTTCTGCCCGTATGCGGACCAGATGATCCCGAGCGATGCCGCTGTGGCCTGCTTCGAGTTCGGGAACTCCTCGAGGGTCGATGCGAAAAGTTTTTCTGCTTTATCGAAATCACCTCCGAGATACAGAGCAACGGCCAGATTGAACGATGAATTCGCCTTGGTCGAATCGTCCTTTGCTTTCTTGCTGAGCGTTTTGAATGCGTCCTGGGCGCGCTTCAGCTGTGAATTGGCCAGGAGCGATTGTGCGTAATGCTCGTATAAGCTCTCGTCCTGTTGTGCGCTATAGCCCTTCGGGAAGAGCTTCTCGTAGTAATCGGCCGCCTCGCGGTATCGGTCCTGTATAAAAAGGAGCTCGGCGAGCCTTGCAGTCGCGTCCTCGAACTGCTTCTCGCAGCGCTTCTTGCTCAGGAGCTCCTTGAAGGTGGTCTCCGCTGTCGAATAATGGCCCATGCGCTGCCGATTCGTCCCAAGCAGGACCATCGCCTCGCAATATCGCTCGCCGCCCGGGAATTCGACCGTGTATCTCTCGAGATACTTAACGGCCTCGGCGTAATTGCCGAGGTTATCCTGCGCGCACCCACTCAAAAAGACCGCGTCCGCGATGAACTCGCCCGAGGGATAATTCGACATGAGCTGCTCCAGCTGCTTGGCTGCAAGCTGATACTCGCCATCCTCATAGAGGCGAAGCGCGAACTGATACATCGAGCCCTCATCGCGGGAGTGCGCATCGACGGAAAGCAGCAGGATGAAGAGCAAGCATCCCGCTATTCGAATCAGTTGAGACGGATTTGTGATTCGCAAAATGGTCATTCGGTCCTCATGGCACACGCATTATCCTTACTTAATGAAACACGCTCGCCCTGCAATCGGGTTCAATAAGCAGTTTATCAAGCTTGGGAAAGCAGTCAAGAACGCCGCGGATGATGGGGACGACGAGTTTGACCTTTCCCAGTGCCATCGGTCGGTCCTCGTTCATGCCCGTTTCCAAATAAGTCGATTCCCTGACATGGCGACGCTTGCGTGTCGAGACGCGCCATAGTCTGCCGAATGGTTCGGATTTCCCGTCGTGTAGGGACGGAGCTTGTCCCGTCCATCTATATATTCGGGCAGACACAAGACCTAACGCCACATGTAGTATGCATTGACTCATTTATTGGACAGCGCCAACGTTTGTGGATCTTCGAAATCGGACCACCCTATACATTGTCCATCGGGTAATGAATTGCCAATGAATTTGGAGCTAAAGATCTCATTGGAATTACCCGATAAGCTAATTTCAGGCGGGCACCGAGACCGAGGCCAATTTGCCGCGTGACACCTTGAAGAAGAAAATGGCGGTCTGCACCGTCCATGCATTCCATTAAGACGGGGTGTGTGAGCTGATTTCCCCATTGGTAGCACAATAAGACCGATCAAGTATGCTGCGTTGCGCGAGCAATCCAGACAAGCTTCACCGCACTGGCATTTGCAGTGCGCGATGACTGGATTAGCCTGAATAGACGAAGGGGGCGCTCATCCGACAATGCGAATGAAGATCGAAGGCGAATTGCCGCTCTTTTTGTCGGGCCTAATGCGCTATTAGGCTGTAGCAAGAGCGGCGGCAAAAACCAGCAAGAGCAGGGTGACGCCGACGGCTATCGCGAGCACAGCCTCGAGACTCAATCTTATGCTACCTACTCTCATGTGAACCTCACTTAGATCTCCGTCCAAGAGCCAATATTGGTCGCCTTGCTGTGGTTATCGCGTGCGGGCAAGGCTGGTCCTTTCGGACACAACGGCTTGCCGCACGGATTTTGGGCTGCCAGACAGCAGGCAATCTCTATTGCTCCATAAATTCATCCTGTCATGATCTATTTTACCCAAATTTCGAGATTCTGTCAAGACTTGCAGGCGAGCTGTGGGGCGAGAGATGCTGCTTTTAGAGCGGCGCAATGGCGGTCAGCAGACCACCGGTCGCCGCACACCGGGATTCCATCTCTTACCGTCGGTTCAGGACTTCATGGGCACAAGCGACTCCACTCATTATCATTGACAATATAATAGGGAACCAGAATACTCCCCGCTTGATTAAGTAGATTGAAATCTTGGTCGTAATCCCCAACGAGCTAGAATTGGGGAGACGATCAGAATCCAATAGTCAATCGTTTCGGAGGACACAATGAAGAGAATCATGGTGATCGGCGCGGTCGGTCAGATCGGCTCTGAGCTGACGATGGAACTGCGCAATATCTATGGCAATGACAACGTCATGGCCGTTGGGCGAAAGACGCCTCCCAGCGACGAGCTCAAGAACTCTGGGCCTTTCGCGTTCAGCAACATCCTGAACTACGAGGAGATGAAGAAACTCATCGCGGATTTCGGGACGGATACCATATACCTAATGGCGGCGATTCTGTCGGCCACGGGCGAGAAGAACCCGATGCTCGCATATCGCGTCAACAACGACGGCCTGATGAACGTGCTCGAGGCATCACGCGAGCTGAAGCTCGAGAAGGTGCTCATCCCGAGCTCAATCGCGGCATTCGGACCCGAGACACCGCGCGACAACACCCCCAACGATACCATCCTGAAGCCCAAGACGATGTATGGCATCTCGAAGGTCCACGGCGAGCTTCTGTGCGACTATTACTTCTACAAATATGGTCTCGATGTGCGTGGCCTCAGGTATCCTGGAATCATCAGCTACAAGACACCTCCGGGCGGCGGCACAACCGATTACACAGTCGAGATGTATCGCGCAGCGGTCGAGGGCAAGCCCTACACCTGCTTCGTGAAGGAAAGCACTGTCCTCCCGATGATGTACATGCCGGATGCGCTCAAGTCGATCATCGACCTGGCGAACGCCGACATCAAGAACCTGAAGCACCACTCCGACTTCAACGTTACGGCGATGAGCTTCAGTGCGGGCGAGCTGGCCGATTCGATCAGGAAGTATATCCCTGGCTTCAAGGTGACCTACGAGCCGGACTTCCGCCAGAAAATCGCCGACTCGTGGCCGATGTCGCTCGACGACACCGTCGCGAGAGAGGAGTGGGGCTGGAGCCCGGACTACGACCTCGACATGATGACCAAGGACATGATCGAGAACCTCCCGTCAGTCCTGTAAGCCACACAAAGACGAGTTTTCACGAAAGGCCCTCCATGTGCGGAGGGCCTTTTTTTTGCGCGGTCCGCAATGATCTCCTGATGCACCGGCCGTGTAGAGCCTTGATATTTCGCCGAACCTATGTTCCGGTTAGCCGATGGTAGCAATTGATGTAAATCTCTGCCCTTCGGCGATACTCGCATCGTATTGACCTCATAGTGGAGAAACTCTTGTTGTGAGTGGGACTGTCCCCGATAACCTGGTTCTTGAGAAGATAGAGAACTGGAAAGAAAACCTGATTGACCTTTCGAGGCGCAATAGGCTCCTGTATTTCCGGGAAGCGAGATCAACTCTCCGGATCGAAGAGCCCGGCTGCCTGGAGATATTCTCGCGTCTTGTAGATAAAGAGTCGCCCTGGCACCTGTGGGAACCGCCACCAAAACCCAAAGATATCGACAATGCAGATGCTCCTCCTAACAAGCCTGTCAATATTCGTAAACGAAAGAAGAATGAACTGAAGTGTGCCGCCCCTTTTCTTGAAGATCTCCTGCGGACGCTTACGAATTTATATCGCCGCTCGGAAACCGAATACCAGGAGAAGGGCTTATACATTCTGAATGTCGTATTTGGCGAATTGATTTGGAAGGATGCGGAGACATCAGAGCGAATTAGATCGCCACTGATCTTAATTCCGGTCAGGCTAGAACGAAAATCTGTCAAGGGTCCGTACTCACTCAAACCCGTTGGCGAGGATGCTGTTGTCAATCCGGCTCTCATTCATTGTATGGCCAAGTTCTTCAAGATAGAGCTACCTGACAGGATAGACATCCCGGAGAATGAGGCAGCGGAAGCTCTTCAGACGTTTCTCAACGAGATTCGACAAAGGGTCAAAGCCCGAGAAAGGGAAGGATGGTCAGTCGAAGACAAGGCTTTCGTATCGCTCCTCTCCTTTCATAAGTTGGTGATGTATGAAGACCTCAATGCAAATGCCGAGGCTATGATTGAGCACCCATTCATTCGCGCGCTTGCGACGAGTGAACCTCCCAACATGAGTGAAAGGGATGGGGGCGAAATACCGAAGGCCGAGGAGCTGGACACACTCGAGCCTCCGTACGCTGCCTCTCACATATTGGACGCCGACAGCAGCCAAGAAGTATGTATTGAGGCGGTCAGACGAGGCCATGACCTAATTATTCAAGGACCGCCGGGCACTGGCAAGAGCCAGACAATTGCAAACATCATTGCGGACTTCATTGCCAACGGCAAGAAGGTCCTTTTTGTAAGCGAGAAGATGGCGGCGCTCGAGGTGGTCCTTAGCCGTCTCAAGGAGAAGGGGCTGCATGAATTCTGCCTTCCGCTTCACAGCAACAAAGCAAATAAGAAGGAAGTCGCTCAGGAGCTTGGTAGATGTCTTGAAGAGCGGATCGAACTCCCCGGCGCGCCGATGTCTCAAGATAGGATAGACAGATTAATCAAGACACGAAATCAGCTCAATGACTACGTTCTAGCCTTGCGCGAAAGCTGTAAATCTATGGGATTGAGCACCAGAGACATTATGACGAGAGTGGCTGTACTGCATAGATACCAAGATATTATATGCGAATTGCCTCAGGTGTCTAGTCTCAACAAAGAAGTGGTCGATCGCTTCCTTGAGCTCGTCCGTCGTATAGAGCGTTTTTGGGACATCGCCGAGCAAGGTGACGCTTTCCCATGGCGGGGATGCACATTCGAGAGATACTCCTTGGCTCTTCAGAAGTCTATACCCGCAAAACTGGCGGAGCTTCGAGAACTCATCACGAAATTGCTCGAGACATCCAGAATGTGCGCGGAATCTTTGGGCCTACCCTCTCCAAAAACAATTGCTGAATCCCAACACGTTCACGAGCTTCAAAAACTCCTTACTGAAGGTCCCGGTTGCGAACGAAAGTGGTTTAATGGATCAACTCTCAAGAAACTCAATGGCGAAGCGTCGCGCCTGCTCGAGCAGTCAATTGAGTATAGGAATTCAAATGAAAGCTTGAGGAGCCTCTACAGCGATGGCTTCTTTGACCTCCCTGAAGATCATGGCCAGAAGCTCAAAGCGGCATGGGACGCGGTACTTATGCTTTCTCAATTATATCCGTTAGAATGGTACGATCTTGTGAAAGACAGCGATTCGATTCTTGAGTTCTTGAAAGATACAGGCAAGACTCTGGGTGATTGGGAGCGAATCGCTGGCTCGTTGGCAAAGAAAAGGAGCCTCGAAACTTAGCTGACGCCAAGCTCGTGCGGTCGTCTTGCTGCAGGGGTGCTTCGGCGCAACTTCGCCCGTCGCATCATGACCTATATTTCATTCGGGAAGATCAAGCCAACTACTGCAATGACAAGAGCAAAGAAACTACATCTGGGAATTCGAAACTGGTCAGAAAAAGCCAAGCGGTTTTCCTGGGTATTCCCAATGATCAATGACGTCTCAGTTGAGCTATGCACCATCGCATTAAGTCAATTCCGCAATCGAGCGAATGAAGTAAAAGCGAAGGTTGAGGATCTCCTTCGAATCTCGAACGGCGTCTTGATGGAAAGGCGAGAAAACGCTCCCGTTAAGATCGGGAACGTGCAGGCAGATCTATCCGAATTGGAAGCTCAAAGGAGATTTGAGCGTGAATTGAGTGCAAGATCAGCGGAGCTTAAGGAGCAATTCGGGCCAAGATATACGGGGATCGATACTGATTGGAATGGAATTATCGCCGCGCTCGAATGGGTGGAGGGTCTATTGGCATTTGCCAAGCGAAAGGAGTTGACTGCTTCGGTATTGGATTATGCTTGTCAGGGCGGGACTGCCGTTCCCCCAACCAAGGGCTTCTCCTCGGCTATTAAGAAGACAACCAGGACCTTCAAAGAAGTCGCAGACTGGTTCGCGCCGGAATTAGGGCCATTCGGCAAAGGGACACTTCCAGAAGTCGATCTCCAATCGGTAAACACTTTGGCTCAGAAAATGCAGGAGTCCATTAGTCAAATCGAGAGGTGGATTGATTACCGCAACCATCGCTCGGAGGCAGAGGAGCTTGGGCTGTCCGCCTTTCTTGATGAGTTTCTGATTAAGAAGCTCTTGCCATCATCTATGTCGCATTGTCTCGAGAAAGCGCTTTATACCTCCATATTGGATGACATCTTCGACCGAGATGAACGCTTGGGGCGATTCCGTCGTATTTCTCATGACGAGGCCATCAGCAGGTTTAGAGAGCTCGATGCGAGACTTGTTGAGCTTCGATGTAACGAAATCACCGCGAAAGCAAATTCAAGAAGGCCTCAGCAATTGATTGACGCCCCGGGTAGCGAGGAGGCCATCCTAGGTGGGGAAGCGAAGAAGAAGTGTCGCCACCGGCCAGTTCGGAAGTTGTTGGCGGATATCCCCAATCTTCTGCCTCGACTCAAGCCATGCCTGATGATGAGTCCGATCTCTGTATCCAGCTACCTACCTGCCGAGACGGTCTTTGATCTCGTGGTATTTGACGAGGCATCTCAGATACTTCCTTGGGATGCTACAGTCGCCATATATAGGGGAAAACAGGTCCTCCTTGCAGGGGATAATAAACAGCTGCCGCCATCATCCTTTTTTGACAAGGGAATGACTGAGGATGAAGGCGATTCCGATGACATAAACGTATTTGAGAGCATATTGGATTCCTGCGGATGGCTGCGCGATAGGATGCTCAGATGGCACTATCGAAGTAAGCATGAAGCCCTGATTGCCTTTTCAAACCGCGCATTTTACGGGAACAAGCTGATAACGTTTCCCAGTAGTAGGCAAGAAGATCCACTGCTAGGGGTAGAATTCGAATATGTCCCCGACGGGATATATGACCGGGGAGGTTCCAGAAGGAATGAGGTCGAGGCACAGCGCGTTGCGGAAATAGTCATCGACCATCTTGAGAGATTTCCCACGAAGAAATTCGGTGTGGTGGCTTTCAGCCAAGCCCAACAGGAAGCGATTAAGGACCGGCTCGAATATGTAAGAAAAGACAGGCCAGAACTCGACCGATTGCTCGAGGAGTCGGACGATCGCCTTCAGGGATTCTTCGTTAAGAACCTCGAAAACGTTCAGGGCGATGAGCGAGACATAATGATTTTCAGCGTGGGCTATGGCAAGGACGCGGACGGGCGGATGACGCAGAACTTCGGCCCGCTCAATAAAGAGGGGGGCGAGCGCCGACTAAACGTCGCGATTACACGCGCCAAAGAAAAGGTTATTGTCGTCTCGAGTATCAGGAAGGGTGATGTCAACTGTGGCCCCAAGACACCTCGAGGAGTGTTGCATCTTCACCGCTACCTGGACTATGCGGAGAGGGGCGTTGAGGCGCTTCGGTCGTCGCTGGATGCTTCTGGAGGCGATTTTGAATCGGACTTCGAGGCGGATGTCGCTGGTGAAATCAGAGCGATGGGATACGAGATCGTACCTCAAGTAGGTTGCAGTAGTTACCGAATTGATATTGGTGTATTGGATCCGGAATCGCCGGGCCGCTTTTTACTTGGTGTCGAGTGCGATGGCGCAATGTATCATTCCTCTGCAACCGCCCGCGACAGGGATAGAATCCGTCAAGCAGTGCTGGAAGGGATGGGATGGAAATTGTATCGCGTTTGGTCACCAACCTGGATCAAGCATCGAAAGAAGGAGATCGAGCGCTTGAAATTCTCAATCGAGAGCGTAAGAGCGAATCCCCCGCCGAATCCTTCTTCCACAGACACAGAGAGGATCGATGAGATCGCCAAGTCGAGGAATGAATACGGCCAACCAAAGCAGCAATACAAAAAGGTGCCGGTCATAGATGTAAGAGAAATCCCTGGTACCATACCATATAGGGTGATAGAGCTTCCTCCTGTCAATGACTGGCATAGGTTTGGCTCTCCTGCAAGCATATCGGCCATTCGTGATAGAATGAGACAAATCGTTTTCAACGAAGGCCCCATTCACAGGCAAGTCGCAGAACTCAGAGTCGCCAGATTGTGGGGAGCGAGCAAGGTCGGCCGTCAGATGAGGGAGACCTTTGATGACGTCATAGGTCGGCTGAAGCGAGATGGGGTGATTTCCGTCTGGAAACAATTTCTCTTAACATCTGGCATGAATCGCTGTCCAGTTCGTGTTCCTGTAGCGAATGAGATAGAATCGCAGCGTAAGATCGATGAGATCTCCCCACATGAGATTGCGGAGGCCATATTTCTTGCTCTTAGGCATCTCTCATCTATAGAAGAACAACGATTGATCGAGGCAGTGGCCCGCATCTTCGGTTTTGAGAGGACTGGCCCGCGGATTCAGAAGCGGCTCAAGCAAGTGATGTCGTCAATTGCAAAAGAGGGCAGAATTCAGGTGTCCGATGGGCGGATATCGCTGGTTGAATAAGGCCCTCCGATGGCCGTTCGATGGCGTCTCATGAAGACTGCCGGTCCCTCGCTACGATTATCCAATTATCTGGATCCCAAGTCCCCATGTGTTTCCACTTCATCACATACCGGATGTCTGCAGTTGGCGGGATAATCTGAATAACGTCATATCCCATCTGTTCCACATGATTGAGTGCATCCTCGAATGATTTGAAGTCCCAGTCTTCTCTCCCGCGCCGAGTTTGAATATCCAGGATGAAGCTGCCTGCTTCTCGTCTAATGGGAATTATGTGATATGGCATAAGGGTGTCTCTTTATTCAGTGAAGAGTCGTGCGATGATCCTTTTGTCAGGCGGCATAGATGACTTCCCTCTTGGTCAGAATTCCCCACGCACGACCTCAGATGTGCTTATTCGAGTCTTGTTTCGATATCATCATAGCAGGTCTGCAGACGGCCTTTCAACAGGGAGGAGCCCGAAGGGATGGGGGATGGTCGGAAGGATGAAGGCGGAAGGCGGAAGGATGAAGTGAGGGGAGGATGGGGCCGCACCAGAGGTTGAGTTGTTTCGCTATAGAGGGGCGAGATGGACAAGTGCAGTTCCTTTTCGGAGCTGTCGCGGTGGCGCAAATCGCCCGCTTATCATTTCACTCATTGGATGGTTGCTATGTTTGAAAATCTCCATACTGACCCGTCGAAACGAAGAACAAGCCCGGTTGATGCAGGCTTCTTGCTTACGAATATCCGCCATAGATGTTCGCCGCGAGAGAATCTGGCAGACAGCCGCATGAAGCGCGCGGCACACGACAGGAGGTCCCGAAATGGCTCTCAGGGATGAGCTCGAGCGAAGTGGAAATTGGCTGTTCAGGTGGCGAAGCTACCTGCCATTGCTGCTGATTGGCATCGTCGTCTATAGTCTGAAAGACTATGAGTACCTGGGCGGAAGCCACAGGATCGACTCGGTCTGGGAGATTATCTGCCTCTCTGTCTCCTGTATCGGCCTGGCTATCCGTGTCATTACGGTCGGTCACGTTCGCGATGGCACTTCCGGGCGGATCACACGCCGGCAGGAGGCAAAGCGTCTGAATACTGACGGAATATACTCGCTGGTCCGGCACCCACTCTACCTCGGCAACTTCTTCCTCTGGCTCGGTATCTCGCTCTTCCCCCATCAGTGGTGGCTTACGCTCCTATTCTGCCTCATTTTCTTCTCATACTATGAGAGGATCATGTTCGCCGAAGAGGCCTTCTTAAGGAAGAAATTCGGTGACGAATTCGAGGAATGGGCGCGCAGAACACCCCTGCTGATACCGGATTTCAGGAACTGGCGCAAGCCTGTATTGCCCTTCTCGCTGAGAACCGTCCTGAAGCGCGAGTACTCGACCGTCTTCGCCCTGGTCTGCTCGTTCACTTTCCTCGAAGTCGTTGGTGACATATTCGTGGAGAAGAAGCTCGAATTGGACTGGAGCTGGGCGGCGCTTTTCAGCATGAGCCTCGTCGCCTATCTCACATTAAGGACCCTCAAGAAGAAGAGCCACATCCTCACGGCAAAGGACCGCAGCTGACCCAATCCGTCGCCACATAGGCCTCGGAGCATCTGGCGAGTGGGCCGATTGATCGTAGAGGTCGATGTCGCGTCAAGCCGCGACGAGTGAAAGCGGCGTCCAGCCACCGCACTCCAAATAACAAGCGCGATCCGATTGATAATTCTTCCCCGATATCCCATACTTCCTCCTCTTGATTGACATCAGCGTAATTCTCAAACTTCGGAGCGCCTCGTTCATGGTCCATTTTTTCATCCCCCATCCCCCATCCCCCATCCCTTTAGACCATGTCTAAGCGCATTCCGACTGTCTGCATAGTTGGTCGTCCGAACGTCGGGAAGTCCACGCTATTCAACCGGCTCGTTGGCCGCATTAAGGCGATAGTGCAGGATACCCCGGGTGTGACGCGCGACAGGATCTACGAGGTTGCAAGGCTCAACGATCCGAACGAGACTTTGGTCATGTTCGTCGATACTGGCGGCTTTGTGCGGGACGCTTCTGACACAATAATGCAGGCTGTCGCTCGACAGGTGGAGTTCGCGGTCCAGGAGTCGGACGCGATCATATTCCTGGTCGATGGCCGTGCTGGGCTCCTGCCGCAGGACGAAGAGATTGCGAGCTACCTGCGGCCGATGGAGAGGTCCGTCGTCCTCGCGGTCAATAAAATCGACACGCCCGGCCAGGAGCCTGACGTTGCGGATTTCTACCAGCTTGGCTTCGAGCGGTTCTGCCCGATCTCGGCGGAGCACAAGGTCGGGATCGACCCGCTGGTCGATGATGTCCTGGAGCTGATTTCGGCCAAGGCGGGCGATACTGACGATGAATCCGAAGGGGTGACAAAGTGCGCGATCGTCGGCCGGCCGAACGTGGGCAAGTCGTCGATAGTGAACGCGCTCCTTGGCGAGGAGCGGGTACTCGTCCACGACATGGCAGGGACCACGCGTGATGCGACCGACACCGCGGTTAAGGTGAACAAGCAGGATTATCTATTGATCGACACGGCGGGGATCAGGCGGCGGAGCAAGGTCTCCGAGTTTCTCGAAAAGCAAAGCATCATGATCGCAGAGCGGAGTATCCGCCGGTCGGATGTAACATTGCTCGTGATGGACGCGACCGACCCGGCGACCAGCCAAGACCTTCGCATCGCATCGGTCGTAGTCGAGCAGGGGAAGGGGCTGATTATCATCGTGAACAAGTGGGACCTTGTCGAAAAAGACGAGAGCACAATGGGCGCTGTTATCAAGGACATCAAGTTGAAAATGGCCTTTGCGACGTTCGCCCCGATCGTCTTCGTCTCGGCCGTGACGAAGCAGCGTCTGCTAAAAATGTTCCCGCTGATCGACGCGGTGGATGGCGAGTGCGACCGGCGCATCGGCACGGGCGTCTTGAACCGGTTCATGCAGGATGAGGTCTTCGCGAGGCACCCGATGATAAAGCGGCACAAGCCGGTCAAGTTCTACTTCACGACCCAGGCGTCGGTTCGCCCGCCCACGTTCGCGGTCTTCACCAACCGCCCCTCAGAAGTCGATGACGCCTACGTCCGCTACATCGAAAGCCGCCTCCGCGAGGAGTTCAGCTTCGAGGGCGCACCCATCCGCGTCCTGATTAGGGCGCATCATTGACCGCAATTTAGACTGCGGCAGCACGATGCCGCTTTCAATGGTGGTGGCTTGATACCACCTGCTTGGGACTAGATCCGGCCTGACGCAGCCTGTTCGGCCTTACCTATTCCTATATCCTCCAGGACGATCTTCCGGAATGCGCTCGGATCGCCGAGTCGCTTCTGGGCATCGAGAAGCTCTATGCCTGCAATTCGGCCATCTTCCGAGTAGTCAACTGCAATCCCATCGGCGACATGCTCGGTCGTCACAGTCGTCTCTATGAACCGAATGTAGAGCGCATCCACCTCGGCGTCATAGGTTATTCTCATGGCGTGTTTCCTTTTTTAGAAGTAATAAACATATACTGTCACTATAATTATTTCGTCATTCTCTTGCACAAAAATTGGGCGAACTTGCTTAGTGGCGTAATATTTGCCATTCCAAATCCCACCAAACTCGAAGTTCTTGCGGCATTCATATCTCCCTGCCTCAGCAGCACCCCATTCGGATAAGTGGATTGCCTCGATGACCTCATCGGAAGCTGCGCCCCTGAATTGCATGTTGTCTCTCGCATGAGCAGAAAATCGAATGGATGTCATCCGCGCCTCCATGGAACCGATAGCGTCATCAACCGACCTTGGCAACGTAGAAGACAATAGCCCAAGTCCGTATGATGGTCAAACTCATTGCCCCATGCATTGTATTCTTGATGACTACTTCCCGATTTGCGAGAATGTGTCTTTCATATTGAATTCGATGAGGGATGAATGGCTGATAATTCGGTTGAGCGGGAGATTGCAGGGCTTCGGGAGCGGATCCGCTACCACGAGCACAAGTACTATGTCGAGAATCGGCCGGAGATATCCGATTTCGAGTTCGACAAGCTTCTCGAGCGGCTGAAGGCGCTCGAATCGCAGCATCCAGAGCTCATCACGCCTGAATCACCGACGCGGCGCATCTTCGACGGGACGCTGGAGGGCTTCGAGCAGGTCTCGCACAAGGCTGCGATGATCTCGCTCGACAACTCCTACAACTTCGCGGAGCTCGCCGAGTTCGACGAGCGAGTCGCTCGCGCGCTCGAGATTCCGTCGGATGAGATCGAATATGTCGCGGAGCTCAAGATCGACGGCGTCGGAATCGCGCTCTTGTATGAGAATGGCTCGCTCATTCGCGGCGCGA
>JAFGIT010000178.1 GCA_016929465.1 Candidatus Coatesiibacteriota bacterium
CCGTCACAATACACGTACTCGGCGCAGCCGAATCCCAAAACTTGTAGTAGAATTGGGTGTCATTCGGCATTACAAACAGCGGTGTAATGTAAACGTCATAGCCGCAGGGCATGCCAGGCACGCTCGTGTCCTTGGCGCATATCCAGGGAACATCACAATCACAAGTCGAAGTCGTGCTGATCTCGACTACTATGTAGTCAGCCGTGTGGCAGCAGCACTGGAGCTCATTGTACTCCTTGTGCTTCACCGACAAGCCGATTTTGCAGTAGCCTTCCCAGGCGGGCAAAGCCTGAGCGACAACAACGTCATACAGGCACGCGTCGGTGCAGCTATCGAGTTCCCCTCCGCCACTGTTAGTGTCATCGTCGCCAGCGTAAACCGGCGCGACGAACGAGGCGTTGGTGGTCGAGGAATCGCTGCTGAACGTGAACACGAGCCAGAGAGCCACGATAGAGAGAGCCGCTATCCCGATCGGAAGAATCTTCTTCATTGTTTTTCACCTCCTTTCGTTTGCCTCGAGCCGAGACGCCGAGTCGCTGCCAGGCGCAGGCCGGCCCCACAGGAAGAGAAAGCCGCTACGTAGCAGCCGGTCTTCCGCATATCTGAGACGCTCGGATCGAGGCGTAATGAATTGGATTTTCGTGATTCTGGCTGAGCTGAAATCCACCCAGCTGGCAGGATTCCAACAGGCCGAGACGGCGCGGAATTGACTTGAATGGCCCAGATTTCGCGACCGGGTGTGCAGATTCCACTGCGATAGCGGGTCACTATATCGTTCATTATTGACCCATATCAAATTACAACGTAATTTTGATTATTCGATGAATTCGTGAGTTATGAACATCATATTGACTCACGTCTGATTGAGCCATAAGATGCAATATATGTCAAGTGTATTTTCCGCGCATACCATAAAATATTTGCGTCGTAACATGTGTTGCATTTCTGTAACATGGCAATCCGAGGAGCGGATTGCGCTCACTAGATTGTCTCAGCTCATAGCGAAGTGAGCCTCGATAGGAATCGCTCCCCTGGCTTTCCCCATCGGGGACAACCTGCGAGCCGGAAAAGAACCCTTGCGGCGGTTTGTTGCCGGATGGACTTCGACTGGAGGCTTCTCGTGATATTATTCGGATGTTATCTATATTATTTGCTTGCCATTATGGTGACCATTGCATTTGATATCTGGGAAAGACCTGTGCAACTGACGGGGCTGTCCAATACTTGAATCGAGAGCGGACCGAGGATCCCGCCGGTGCGGGGCAGGCTCGGAGGCCGTCTATAGACAATAATGTTTTCCGTAGAGGCCATTCATGAATCGCCCCTCGAGACTCTGCCGTCGATCATGCCGGCCTGGCAGGTCAATCCGGACTACTGAGCGGCTCGTTGCCCTCCCCGACTCCAGCTCGTCGGACGTCCCTTGAGGTTGGCGTCAATGACGCCAGATGCCCGAAATCCCCGAGCGATCCGCGCAAAAAGACATGGATTCGTGGTCCGCGCTAGACGTTCTTCACCAGGAAGTTGTTTATCGCGAGGTAGTCGAGGTGGCCGAGCGTGAACGCACGGAGGGCGTCATAAGGGCTGCAGACGATCGGCTCCTCGTGCATATTGAACGATGTGTTGATGACGCTCGGGATGCCTGTCAGCTCGTAGTATCGCTTCACTATCTTGTAGTAGCTGGGATTGTCCTGCTCGTAGATCAGCTGAGGCCGCGCGGTCCCATCGATGTGTACCACGCCCGGGCACTGCTCCTTCATCGTGGGCGTGCAGTCGAACGCTATCGTCATGAACTTCGCTGTGTACTCGCCGCCGCTTAAGTGCAGGTAGCAGTCCTCTGCCTTCTCAGCAATCGTAACCGGGGCAAACGGCATGAACTCGGTCCGCTTCAGGTGCTCATTCAGCCAGTCGTTGACTGTCGGATCGGTCGCCTGGTACATGATCGTGCGGTTGCCTAACGCTCGGGGGCCATACTCCATGCGGCCAGCAAACCGGGCCACGACCTTCCCATCAGCAAGCAGCTTCGCCACGGTTTCCTCGATCTTGGGGTCCTTCTTGACCTTGATCCCATCGAACTTGGCGAACTCCTTCTCCACCGCGGCATCGTCATACTCTGGGCCGAAATAGACTGTGTCGAGCTTGAACGGCTTCAGCCCGTTCTTCTCCGCAAGGTGCATCAGGCCCGCTCCGAGCGAGAGACCAGCGTCGCTCATCCCGGGGTGGACGAATATCTCATCAACCTGGTCCAGTTCGTGCAGTTTCTGGTTCATACGAACGTTACCGGCTACACCGCCGGCGAGAACCAGCCTCCTCAGGCCGGTCTGCTCGAGACCATACTGGACAAAATCGACGACCACGTCTTCGAGGCGCCGCTGAGCCGCGGCCGCGATGTCTTCCGCGGTGTGTTTCGCGAGCTTCTTATAAAGGCCCGTTCGGTAGCTCTTTGTTAGTAGCGGTGGCAGGATGAACTTCTTGCGGTCCGCAGACAGGGAAAAGAACTCCGTCATCAGATCGTAGGCTTTATAGGCATCGCCACGCGCCGCGAGGCCGGTCACCTTGCCCGCGTGCTTGAGGGGATTGAATCCGAGGAATTCGGTGATCTCTCCGTAGAACTGCCCTGCGGATGCGAGGGCAGGCAGGCCATACATGAGCCGCACCTTTCCGTCCTTGCAGTAGAACATCCCCCCGGAGAGTCCATCTCCGATGTTGTCGAGAGTCACACCGAGCGCGTCGGGATAGCCGGAGGTCATATACGCTGAATAGGCGTGCGTCATGTGGTGGTCGTATAGGGCGACCTTTCTCCCCAACTGGCGCTGAACCAGGCTCTTGCAGCCCCACTCGATCAGCGACTGCAGCGGGGGCAGGTTAAGGACCAGGTTGTGGTAGTGCATATAGACCTTCTGCTTGAGATTCAGAAAGTTGTGGTTGTAGTCCTTGAACTGGTTCGGGAATAGCCGATAGACAAAATGGTACTTGTTGGCTGCGACGACAGTATCGACGTCCGCGAAATCTATGCCGGCCTCGGAGAGGCAGTATTCGATTGACTGCTTCGGGAAACCTGCGCTGCATTTCTTGCGATTGAAGCGCTCCTCTGCCGCCGATGCGACGATCTTGCCGTCGATGAAGAGCGAAGCGTTGGACGTGAAGTCCTCGCTGAAGCTCAGTAAGATTCGTTCTGGTGGAGCATTCACTTTATCTATTTCCTTGATTTATACATAGATTTTAGCCAGGCGGATATGACCCTTCGGTCGAGAGAGAACAGGTGGTTGTATTCGGTGAAGCAGGAAGCGTCGCATGCCTTGCAGGAGACTTTTTTGGTGGCGTCGAATGCCTCCTTGAAGCCGACATCGAGGAAGTTCTTCGAGTCCATGAGCTCGATCAAGAGCGAGCAGGGATAGACGTCGCCATTCGCGTCAACGTTGCAGAACAATTGCCCCGCCCAACACTTGAGCCCCTGCGCCCGATAGGGCAGCATCGGGACGGAATAGTCTTGCCAGGCCAGAAGATACTCGAGATACGGGAGAGTCGAAGCCATCGGAGCGCCTCGTTTCTTCTCAAATATCAGCTTGCGGATCGCCTTCTTATAGTCCTCGTTCGTCGGAACGAAGTCGTGAACATCAACGCCCAGACGGTCGTTGTGGTGTACTACCTGGAAGGTGGTCAGGAAGTTGTACTTCCTCGCCTTCTCGAGTATGTAATCGATCGAGTTGAGGTTGTGCTTAGATAGAACGGTAATCGACCAGAATGGGAGCCGGTTCGACGCGACCTTTATCGCCTCTAGCGCTCGCTCGTGGCTGCCCGGTTCCCTGTTGAGCTCGTGCGCTTCCTTGTCACCGTCAAAGGCGATGATCATGTGCTCGAGGTTTCCGAGCTCGTGAATCCGCTCGGGGACCAGGAAGCCGTTGGTGTCCATCGTCGTGTAGAGGCCCTTGAACGAGGCAAAGTTGACGATCTCGGCTATGTCCTCGCGCACGAGCGGCTCTCCGCCCCAGAGCCCGAGCCGGGTGCAGCCCATCTGCTTCAGCTGGCTGATCAAGGAGAATATCTCGTCCGTTGTCAACTCACGCTGCTTCCTGAGCGGGATATTGCAGTAGCGACAATGGCTCGTGCAGTGATTCGTCACCGCGAGCATCACATTCAGCGGCAGCCTCTGACCGAGATAATTCGCACGAAGCACGCCGAGTCCCATTTCGAAAACGTTTCTAAGCTTCATATCCTATTAACCTTCCGGAGCTGCCTTCAGCTCCAACTCAATTCTCCGCTCGACCTTCCCGTCTTCCGGGAACTTCAACGGCCATTGAACCAGGACTGTGGTTGCCTGCTTGATCAATTCAAACCCGCTCTCTGACTGCGAAACCGTCTGAAGCGGGAAGCGGAATATATCCGCTTCGACGTCGAAAGAGAGAAGGATCGAGAAGCCACGATATGGATCGCTAAGGCGGACTGCCTTTGCTCCCTTGAGTCTCGCTGTCTCGCCGAGCATCTGCCAGTTATTCCCATCGTCGGTGAATTGACAATCATCTCCCTCTCCGTAACAGGCAAAGGAGAACTCCACGGCGAATATGGCCTCAACGCTTTCCTGTCCTTCATAATCAATCCGGTAATCGCAGTTTATCTTGCTTCCGGTCCTCTCTATCGCAAAACGCTTCCCTAGCTTTAGAGGCTGAGGGATGTGACCGGGATATAGCGCGCCCTTCCTTTTGAATCTGACAATCGCTGTCCTGTCCGAACAAGTCGTATCAACCTCAAAGCTGGTCTTAACAAAGTCGCCTAAATCTCTGTATCTGCTATCACGTATGCAAGCAAGATCCGTGCCAAGTGGCAAAAAATGGTCCAAAAATGACATCTTCGGATGCCAGTCGTAGTGCAGATTCTTCAGAATCCGCTCGCTGACCTCGCGCTGGCGGTCGTGGATAGAGGCGTGTTCCGATGAGGAGGACGCATCCGATGCCTTGCCCAGGCTCGCATGATAGGCCTCTTTGTGGCGGCTCAACGTGTCCGTCACGTTAGTAAAAGACCTGCGGCAATCGAGCTCCGCCATCGCTCCGCCGACCGGCGAGAAGACGCAGGCGAGGTTCCTGTTCTCGACCATTACCTCCTCGTGCCCATCGGAATCGATATCATCTTTCGCGAGCGATACCCAATCTTCATCGCCGTGCTGGGCATTCTGGACTGCAGCCTCCGCCTCGATGAGTTTCCTGTAGATCGCGAATCTCAGATGAGGCAGATACAGCCCGCCGAAGACACCGTGCCAGTACGCGCAATTGCACTGAGCTCGCATGACGTCGGCACTGGCCTCCTTGGCGCCCTTCTTCCCTTTTATTGAATGCACCTGTTTGCTGACGTGCCACATGCGCTTGTGCATGTAGTTGCTTTCGGCGTACTTCGCCAGAAAACCTCGCCAGAAGCCACCGCGAACGAACGGCCGGTACCTGTCGAGGCTGTTCTCATTCTTCAGTCTGGAGACCAACTCTTCATAAATGAGCGCCGGCTCCATGGGCAGCGTCCACTCACCCATCTCGGAATATGAGCAAGTCGGGAGGTAAACGCGCCCTCTTGGCTCGTGGCTTTCCATGTACTCTGAAGGTGTCACGGTCTCTATGAAATCGGCCTCGGAGACCATCGTCAGGAACTTCTCGAGCCATCTTTCGGTGAAAACCCACTTATGTGTCCCGGGCCAGACACCGAACTTCTCGCAGTCATCGAACATCATTATCAACCTGGGCTCTTCCGAGGAGGCCATCTTCTCCATGAACTCGATCGGCTCATTGGGCTGGGCGAATGGGATCTGATACCTCAATCGCTCGGATATCGGGAAGACCGCGAGCTCTTCGCCTGCATCTTCGGTCACGAAGTGGCCCAAAAGGTCCGATGTCGGAAGCCCCGCCGCATTGAAATGGTAGTCGTCGAGTACCACGTACTTGATCCCGCCGCGAGCGATGATCGAAGCGAGCTGCGGCTCCCAGATACGCTCGGCGACCCACATCCCCGTGGGCTCCTTCTTGAACCGTTTCTTTACACGCTGGTTCATGAGCTTGATCTGCTCCTGCTGGTCCCAGGGCGGGATGACGGACAGGATCGGCTCGTAGAAGCCGCCGCCGAGTATCTCGACCTGGCCCCGCTCACAGAGCTTCTTCAATAGACCGAAGAACTCCGGATGGTGCGATTCGAGCCACTCCCACAGAGTACCAGTCACATGGACCGCGACCTTTACGCTCGGAAATCGCTCCATCGTCTCTATGAAAGGCAGATAAGAGCTCTTATAGGCATACTCGAATACGTGGTCGAAATTGCCGAGCGGCTGATGCAGATGAACGCCAAATGCGAAGTTTATCTTTCTCATCTCAACCTCGAGTTATTCTTGTCCTGATGTCTTAGTCGTCCAATTCGTCCCTTCCGTCCGGGAAGATATGATGTAACACCCAGAAAGATAAGTCATCCCCCCCAACCCGTCAAGGTGCGTGCCGCACACGCAAGCTATCCTCTATTGAATCCTGACTTGGACATTATGGACAGCATGGACCTGATGGGCAGTATGGACCTGATGGACAGTATGGTCGGTCTTGAGCCTTCGGGCTGTCGCTCATTTATTTCATCCTTCACCGCCGCCTCACTAATCGCTGACTTCTTAACCCCTCTGTTCTTCCTTCGTGAATCTTCGTGGCCTTTGTGGATTCAAAACTAATATTGATCGCCCTCTGTCCGCCTTTCTCGGCGGCTGCTTGACAGAGACATTCTACCAATTCTATATTTGGGCAGAATCGGCAACAATCATCCATTTTGAGGAAGACTGAATGAAAGACTACGACATAGCGAACATCCGCAACATCGTCATCTGTGGGCATGGCGATACCGGCAAGACTTCGGTGGCCGAGGCCTTGCTCTTCAACAACAAGAAAACGACGCGACTCGGCCGTGTCGAGGACGGCACGACGGTCATGGACTACGATCCGGATGAGATCGACCGCGGGATTTCGATCTCGAGTTCCTTCTCCTTTTATGAGTCCAAGACGGTTCGCGTCAATCTGATAGATACTCCTGGTTATGCAGATTTCATCATGGACTCGAAGAGCCCAATTCGCGTCTGCGAGGGCGCAATAGTGGTAATTTGTGGCGTCGCGGGCGTAGAGGTCCAGGCGCAGCGTGTGTGGGATTTCTGCGAGGAGACGAATTCACGCAGATTGATCTTCCTGAACAAAATGGGTCGCGAGCGCGCAAGTGTTGACCGCGCGGTTGAATCGATAGAGAAGTTTCTCACTGAGAAGGCAGTTGTTCTGAACCTTCCACTCGGTGAAGAGGCGAAATTCAGAGGCGTCATAGACCTCTTCGAGATGAAGGCCCTGACATACGACGACAGCGGCTTCGGCAAGAAGACCGACATCCCCGAGGAATATGCAGACAAGGCGGCGGAGTATCGGGAGAAGATGGTCGAATCGATCGTCTCGACCGACGATGCACTCCTGGAGAGGTTTTTCGAGGAGGACAAGATCTCCGATACAGAGCTGATGGAGGCTCTTGCCAAAGCGGTAAAGAGGGGCGCGCTCGTCCCGGTCGTTTGCGGGTCCGCGAAGCAGAATATCGGCATCGACGTTCTGAGCAGCATGGCGGTCTCGCTACTGCCTTCGCCGAAGGATGCCCCACCAGTCAAAGCGATCGAGCTGTCCGGCGATAAGGAGGTCGAAGTGAAGATGGATCCCGACGCGCCGCTTTCGGCGTTCGTCTTCAAGACCATCGCCGATCCGTATGCGGGCAAGATATCGGTCATAAAGGTCTATTCTGGTGCAATATCATCGGACAGCACGGTCTATAACTCCACGCAAGACCGCAAGGAGAGGATAGGTCAGCTCATCTACCTCGAGGGCAAGGCCCACTCGATATGCCCCCTCGCGAAAGCAGGAGACATCGTCGCGGTAGCCAAGCTGAAGGAGACCACCACCGGCGACACGCTTTGCGCCGAGAACAAGAAGATACAATTCCCGCCGATCATCTATCCCGAGCCGATGATCTCTTTTGCAATCGAGCCGAAATCGAAGGGCGACGAGGATAAGATATCGAATGCGGTCAATCGGCTCATGGAAGAGGACCCCACGATGAAGTCGCGGCGGGACTCGGACACGAAAGAGCTCATCATCGCCGGTTCGGGGCAGCTTCACGTCGAGGTCATCGTGGGCAAGATGAAGCGCAAGTTCGGCGTCGAGGTGATTCTAAAGGCCCCGAGAATCCCTTATCGGGAGACGATCCGGAAAGCCGCCGAGGGCCAGGGCAAGTATAAGAAGCAGACCGGTGGCCGAGGCCAATATGGTGACTGCTGGCTTCGCCTGGAGCCGCTACCCGCAGGAACGGGCTTTGAGTTTGTCGATCAGATCGTTGGCGGCGTTATCCCACGCCAGTACATCCCAGCGGTGGAGAAAGGCGTGATCGGCGCCATGTCGAAGGGCGTCCTGGCCGGTTATCCCGTGGTCGATCTCCGTGTCTCAGTGTATGATGGATCCTTCCAC
>JAFGIT010000179.1 GCA_016929465.1 Candidatus Coatesiibacteriota bacterium
AACTTCGCTCATATTCAGGTTGCTCGAGCGATTCTCCGCATCGGATTCTTCGCTGTTGCCTCTTCCCCCACTATTCGACCGTTCCCCTGAGGGGGCCTTCTTCTGGAGGTTTTTCCTGATGATTGCCCGCATGGCCCTCATTGCAAGCCCCTTTGAGTAGATATCCTGGGCTTTCTCCAGCTCCCGAAGGTATGGCAGCGCGCGGCGGTCGCCGATTACGCTAAGAGATTTTATGGCAGCGGCTTTGTCACGCCACGCCGAGTTCGGATTGCAGAGTCCCGCGAGAAGAGCACTTGCGCCTGCAATTGCGGCAGGATGGCTGTTTCTCTCCCTGGAGGGAAGCAGGGACAGGAGCGCACCGATCTGGTCGTATGAGCGGTGCTTCTCACCGTCAGCGCGGGCAGGCATGTCATCCAGGACCTGGCTGATCCTATCCAGAGTGCCCTTGAATTCCTTGAGTTTCTGCTGCTTCTTTCGAATGCGCTCTATGGCCTTCTTCGCAATGGAGACCATCCTGATTCGCTGCGGATTTGGATCGAATTTCCTCATTGCGAGGCTCTCGAGCAGAGCGATCATCCGCTCGTATGCCCTCAGGTTGAGCCCTTCGATGAGGAGAAGTATGCCCGCTACCTCCAATCCAACAGCATCGTCAGAAACGACGGCGAAATGCTCGAATAGGCTCAATGCATCCGATAGGAGCTCTTCATTTCGCACCCATCTCTCTGAGTTGATAATGGAACCGATGGCCCTGATTAGAAGCGGCAGGCGGAAATCGCCTGAACGCATTAATGTCTTCGCCTTGGCGAGCAGCGCCTTCAACGAAGCGTCTGAGAATATCTTACCCATGCAATAGGCCGCGTCAGCAACGAGTTCGGGCCTGTTGGAACGGGAGAGCAGAATCTCGAGCTCTGGCACGCAGGCTGGATCCGCTATCTTGGTTAGGCTCTTCAGGGCCTCATGAGAGACCTCTCGGTCATCATCGAAGGCGAGCTTCATCAGTTCCCCGACCGACTCCTTGTCGGTGAGCCTCCCTAGCGCAGCTGCCGCGGAAGCCTTCACCCTGCTGTGCCCATCCTGGAGCGTCTTCCTGATCTCATCGTTGACACGCAGCTCCTCCAGGCTCTGCATCGCGAGATTGCTGATAGTGTGATTTCGATCATTGACGAACTCACGGATCCTATCCGCCGCATCGGGGGCGGGTGAACATGAGATCGCCTTGAGCACAGCGGTGCGTATTTGCCAGTCGGGAGATTTGGTCAGATCGGCCAGTAGTTCACTACATCTCGGAGTCTTCGATAGCCCGACGATTTCTATCGCTTTGAGCTTGGTCCTCTTGTCGTCAGATTTAAGATCGGCCAGCACCTCATGAGCGGCGTCTGGATAGTCTTCGTCGGCGGTCTTCAATATGGTTGCCAGGGCTTCCATATAAAGGAGATATTGCTCGGAATTGTATGACGATCCGCGGAAGGCAGTCTCTCGAACCAGTTTGAGTATTCTGAGCCTCTTGTTAATGACGTTCAGCGCTCGCTCTGTGCCGACCAGGCCGAGGCCCCTTATGGCTGCATTCTGCACTAGCTGCCGCTTGTTCGCCAATACCAAGGCAAGGACATCCGTCGCGAGTTCGCTATCGCATTGGGCGATTGATTCTGCTGCTTTCAGGACACTCGAAAGCCCCATCTTGGGAGATAAGAGCCGCTCGATGTGGAAAATTATCGGAAACCGCTTGAGCAGCGAGCTGCAGCTCTTCCTTGCTATCTCCCTCGCCTTTGCGTTTGGATGTCTCTTGTATAGCTTTTCCAGCGCAAGTTTAGTCGTATATGAAGGAATAAATGAGAGGAACCGCAGCATCAGCCAGACCTGCTCTGGCGCCCTAGATACTTCGCAGAGGTGCATCAATGCTGCCGCTGAGCGTGGTTTTCCGAGCTTCGTCACTTCGTCCTCGAACGAGCTCAGCCCAAGGCGAGAGTCGATTCTGCCAACCGCCTCCGCCATACATCGAGCATCCGCCAACAGCCTATCGTCGGGGGCCTCCGGCAACTGCAAGAGCGTCCCAATTCTGTCGATTATGTCAGATGCCTCGAGGCTCAGGGAGCACGGCATGAGCGAATCTGCCGCTGATTGCTTCAGCTGTGATGATCCAAATGAATCCTGACTGTTGTTGAAGAAGTGCTCGACCGCTCCACCAATGGCATCGCTGTATGCGAGCGTTGAGACACCCGCAGGGGCAACAGCCTGGATCCCACACCCTCGGAGGATGGCTATATCTTCGGGGGTCAAATCCGTGTGCATAATGAGCAGAGCAGCGTCGGGATCCGAGTTCCTGACCGCTTCGACGAAATCGAGCAGAGATTCGTGAGTCAAAGGCAATACACCCATGGCCAGATCGACCGGCTCTCTCCCTATGTAATCGAGAGCCTCCTCTGCCCTGGCAAACGCCATAAGGTTCGCCTTGTGAGATGAGAATATCTCCGAGTGTATTTTCGAGCTCTTCGGATCCTCGTCTAAAACGCAAATCGAGAATGCGCGAGACTTATCTTGATCGGGCAACACTTCTCCCTGCATTCATACCCCGGATGGATACAGTTCGGGCGCTCTTCAACTCCATCCCCTCCGAACTTAAATGGCCAAACCGGCCTATCTCTCATGCCGCCAGGCGTAAAAGGCCTACCGACACACCAATAGTCATCGGATGATTTGTCCGATCGATTTAGGCGAAAATTGCCTCGTCGGCCTATCGAGTGAATCAAAAATAGCAGCTTTACCGTCTCCGAAGAGCTTGTCCACATGATCAGCGTGACCGAGAAACGGCTTGAACGCCCTTAATTAGGCCAGTTACGTCGTACCGAGTGGAATCGGTCTGCCGTCCATCGAGGAGGGGGGATGAATTCCCAGCAGCGAAAGCACGGTCGGGGCAAGGTCTAACAAGCTCACCTGCTCTGCTGTGATGGGCCGATTACAGAGCAGTATCCCCGGAGTGATCGCGGTATCCAATGAGCAATGGTCTCCGGACCACTTCCTGACGTTATCGGTGAATAAGTCGGGGGAGATGCCTCCCAGCGTGCTCTGCCATGACACGCGATAGCCAGTCTCCATGCCCACTTGCAGGTCGGGCGCCTCGTCGAATGCGGGGCCGAAATATATCTCGTCCCGGTCATAGACCGCTTTCACCGCAGTCCGTTTGGCCGTGGGATCGCGAAGGCCC
>JAFGIT010000021.1 GCA_016929465.1 Candidatus Coatesiibacteriota bacterium
CCGATCACAAAGGGCGCCTCCAGAAAGAGCTGATGCTAGCGGCAAGGGCCGCTGGCAGCGTTTCAGAGGAGGAGGTCAAGAACCTCATCCTCACGAAATACGGCATCGGCTATCAGCTGGTGCTTCGACCGGACGAGGTCGAGATCATAGAGTAGAGCTGCTGGTTTCAGTGGATGCGCGCCCCCCAAAGGCTGAATCAGGACTTGTCGTCTTGCCGGTCGGATATCCTCCTCACATCCTCAGATATCCGGAATATCACGATAAGGACTTCCAACCATATCCTGGCCATTATCACGTAGATCAGGAAAATGATCGGGGAGATGATTAGGACGAGCACGCCCGCCCCTGCAGAGTGAGCGAAGGAAGCGACTATATAGCCGACCGACGCCACCGCAGCAATAATAATCGCCAGGACAAATAGGAACTTGATGACCTTCACCGTGACCAGTTCCGAGAAGGACAGATCAAAAAGCGAGGCGAAGAAGCCGCTTTCACGATTCATGGTTCACCCTCCAAGCTGTTTTTGGTTGATATTCGAAGCCGCCCGTGCGGTCTGATATCTTTGAGTGTATCCCTCTTACGTTCCGTGCTCAGGTCCCTTGCAGCCTGAACTAAGCAAAGTATGGCTCTTGGTAAAATCTAGCTGCGAGAATCTGTGCTTCCGCCAGATGAAATAATCTACGAGAATTGGACGGCGATAGATCAGGTGGTGCAGTCCGCTTTCGCTCATCTTCCTTGCCATCTGAGTTCGAATTCGAGCCTTGAGGGTCGATCGCAGTCCAAGGAATGCGCAGGCGAGAGCTTTTATGAGTGCGAACGAGTGGGAGATCCTGCCTCTTAGAAGGAAATAAAAGATGGTCGCTACGTCGAGGGCCAGCCGCGACGGGATGACTACCATCAAAGGCCAGAGGCAGAAGTTCTTGAGCAATAGGCGCCAGTTGTTCCGATAGTTGTAAAAGACCTTCAGAGGGCTGGCATAGGGAAGAGTCTTTGCACCGATGTGATATGCGACGGCTAGGGGAATCACCTTCACCGAGAATCCCATCATGTGCATTCGCCAGCAGAGATCGATCTCCTCCTGGTGGGCGAAAAACTCCTCGTCGAAAAGGCCGACTACTTGCAGAGCGGATCGCCTTATCATCATCGCCGCCCCAGACGCCCAGAAGACCTCCCGCGCGTCGTTATACTGTCCCTCATCCTTCTCCACCGTCTCGATCATCCGACCACGAAGAAAGGGGACGCCAAACATATCGATGAAACCACCGGATGAGCCTGCATATTCGAAAAAGTCAGGATGCTCGGCGGAGAGTATCTTCGCCTGGCATGCGGCAAGCCTCGGATGCTGCTCGAACGCCGCTGCGAGCTGCTCGATGCAGTCGGGGGCTACCTCCGCATCGTCGTTGACTATGAAGATAAGCTCGGAGGTCGTGTTCCTGATCCCCTCGTTGCATCCAGCGGCGAAGCCAAGGTTCCGTTCCTGGGGAAGGACGGAAATCTCTGGGAACTCGCTCCTTATGCTGTCTATAAGCTTGTCAGAGGGCCTGTTGTCGATGACACATATCTCGTGAGACTTGTGCTTGGAGTTTTCAAGAGACCTTAGACAGCCTCTTATCGGGGAGTCCGACGCATATCGTACTATTATTGTCGCGACTGGGAGCTCAGGCCGCATTAGCTCGGAATCTTCATCTTGGTGGAGCTCCCTTTGGAGCCACCCGGCGCGTCCTCTCTACCGATGACTCGAAATTGGGCTTCGACCGTTACGCCCTGTGCGACATTGAGCGACGGAGTGTGGATCTCTCCGAGCAATTTGCCGTTACCGGTAACGTCAATGAGCCTCGACGCTCGGAGCTTGCCATCAACGACACCGCTGGACAGCAGCTCGCCTACCTGTATATCTCCTCTCACGATGCCAGTATCGCCTATTACGAGTGTGCCGTCAGAGTATATCTTTCCCTCGAATATGCCGTCTATGCGGACGATCCCGGAGAAGCGGAGTTCGCCTTTGAAGTTCGTACCTTTGGCAAGGAAGGCATTGAGTTCTGTCTTTGTGGCGCTCATCAGTGCCTCAAGATTGATAGAAGTCTGTCAAGGTCATCATCGGAGTAATACTCAATTGTGATCCTGCCCGTGCCTTTCTGGCCGCCCTTGATCGTGACCCTGGTTCCAAGCATGGCGCATAGTTGGTCCTGAAGGGCGAGGAGCTCGGTGGACACGATTTTTTCCGACCTGCTCGCGGGTTCGATTAAACGCCGGGCCAATTCCTCGGCTTTTCGGACTGAAAGGCCCTTTGCGATGATGAGGTCTGCGAGAGCTCTTTGCTTCGATGCGCTGGGCAGAGAGAGAAGAGCTCGGGCATGGCCCATCGATATTTTCTGCTCCATAAGGTCCTCCTTTATACTCTCCGGTAGAGCGAGAAGTCGGAGGTGGTTCGTGACTGAGCTCCTGCTCATTCCGACCTGTTCTGCGACTTCGGCGTGAGAGAGACCGGCTTCCTTGAGCAGGTTCTCGAAAGCGGCGCCGATCTCGAGCGGATTCAGATCGGATCGCTGGATGTTCTCGATGAGAGCGGTCGCTAGTAGATCGGAGGTTGACAGGTCCTTCACAATGGCTGGTATGCGGGAGAGGCCCGCTAGCTGTGCCGCCCGCCAGCGCCGCTCCCCGACGACTATCTCATAGCCATCCTCGATCCTGCGAACCAGGATTGGCTGGACGAGGCCCTTGGACTTGATCGAGTCCGCGAGTCCCGCGAGCTCCTCCTTGTCGAACTTGACCCTGGGCTGTGCACGATTCGGAGTAAGGAGGTCTAAATCGATCTCGATTATCGAAGGTCGCTCGGAATCCGCTATCGAGTCGCCCAGAATCGCCTCAAGCCCGCGACCAAGTCTTTTCTTTTCCTTCACTTGTGAGAAATTCCTCCGTTAAGCTTAAGAACGCCTGTGAACCCCTGGAGCCGACATCGTATAGTATGACCGGCTTTCCATGGCCGGGGGCCTCGGCAACTCTGACATTGCGCGGGATGACCGTTGAGAAGACTTTCGCGGCGAAGTGCGCCCTGACCTCTGCTGCAACCTCGCTGGAGAGCTTGGTCCTCGAATCCATCATCGAGAGAAGGAGGCCTTCGACTTTTATGTGGAGCCCGAGCGTCTCCCTGAAGACTCTTATCGCGTCTAGCGTGCGTGACAGTCCCTCCAGAGAGTAGTACTCGCACTGCAAGGGGATGATTATGCTGTCCGATGCGCAGATTGCATTGACGGTCAGGATTCCGAGCGATGGGGGACAGTCAATTATGATGTGCGAGAATTGGGGAGACAGTGCTTCGAGGGCGCTCCTCAGCCTGAGTGCTCGCTTCTTATCGGAGACGAGTTTGACCTCGGCGGCGAGGAGGTCCGCATTGGCCGGGAGGATTGATAGATGGCCTATGGGTGTCTTCTGGACAGCTTTCGCCAGATCGCGAGGGCTGATGAGGCCGTCATAGACCGTTCGTTCGAGCTCTTCCGGTCGGAGTCCGACGCTCATTGTTGCATTAGCCTGGGGGTCCATGTCGATGAGAAGCGTCGGCTTCTCTGCCAGCGCGATGCCGGCGGCGAGGTTCACGGCGGTGGTGGTCTTCCCGACGCCGCCTTTTTGGTTCACAATCGCAATTGTCCTGGTCAAGTAAGAGTCCCGTATCAGCTTGGATGTTTCACGTGAAACATCAGATCAGATCCAACTCAAAGCGACACAAAATCTGTGCGAGTCCAACTTTACCAAGACCTGTCAACTCATGCAATAAGATCGAGCGGAAAATCTGAATATTTCCGCCTTGAAGACCCCGACAATTTCTAATACTATGCTATTCCTGCCAAGCAATATTATCCGGTAACGACGCCGAACGGTCTGAAGACGAGGTCATAAGATGCGGAAGACCATGTTATTTACAATTGCATTGATCGTCGCCGCATCCATCCTTCGGGGGGACTGGGATGACGACGGAGCCAGGGGATTCATTCCTTTTTGGGTAAATTCAGGTGACTTCTATACGCTACTTGTGCTTGTCAACGGAGACGAAGATACACCGGACGTCATCAGAATCCGTCTGTGCGATCACAACGGCAACTACTGCTCGGATACGACTGTGGACAGGATTGGTCCCGACGAGCTTCTCGTATTCTCCACGCAGGAAGCGACTCCGACCTGGATCCCAACGAAAGCGGATTATGGCTATATATTGTTTCGCGCAGATGAGGGTAGTGGTTTCATTCAAGCCTGGGCGCTCATTTACAATCGGCATTCCGGCGTGGCGATGGCCGTCCCATCATACAATCAAGGTCGAGGATTCTGATAATGGTGAATAATATTATGTTTAAAGGGCTTTTCATCATAATTGTGGCGCTCTCTCTCTTGTCCATTACATCATTCGCCGACTGGGATAGCGCAGGCACTAGAGGGCTCTTTCCATTCTGGATGAATGCCGGCGGCTTCTACACCTTGCTCATCTTCGTCAATGGACATTGGGGTACTGGCGACGTAATCTCTGTACGCTTCTGCGATAGCCACGGCAACTGGTGTTCTGATACTACAGCCGATATGTTCGCCATCCGCTGTGGGGAGATGCTCGTATTCACGACCGACGAAGACTCTTCTTTGGCCGGAGATCTATACTGGATACCCACGACTGCGGAATATGGCTACGTTTTGTTCCGTCCAGATGAAGGCGGGACCAATCATGCCTACGCTCTCATCTACAACGAACTCACGGGCGCTGGCATGGCCATACCGGCATACTTCCAGGACGATGGCTTCTAAATTAGGAGAAATATCATGCTAGCAAGAATCTCTACCGCCTTTATTGCTGTCGCCATGCTAACCAGCGTCTCGGCTGCCGACTGGGATTCCGCCAGTGGTAAGCCAGGGCTCATCCCGTTCTGGATAGACACACCCATTCATTACACGATGATTGTCTTCGTCAACGGGAGTGAGGATTATAACGATGTTATCAGTCTGAGATTGTGCGATCCTAACGGCTATTTATGTTCTACCATCTCAAGTCGTCTATTCTCGCTCCGCAGTAGAGAGATGTTGATGTTCTCGACAAAAGCGAATCCTCCGTCCCTATTCGATTGCTTTCAAATCCCCGTCTCGGCGCCACATGGCTATGCGATGTTCCGCGTTGACGAGGGCGGCTCTATCCACGCCTTCGCCTTCATCGTCAATGAAGTGACCGGTCGGCTGACCGAAGTCCCAGTTTATGTCCAGGACAAAGGCTTTTAGTTGTATTCGCCCTGAAGGGCCCCGATTCGCAGCCTACTTGACTGCACCGGGAAGCTGATCAATTTCGCGACACACAATCCTGATACGCCTGCTGCCTCCCTCGAATTCGACCTTCCTCTCTATCGAACGATCCGTCTCGGGACTACTTCCTCCATACACCACAAGCTCCGAGCCGGTCTCCCGATGCTTGAACAAGACCACCCGGCCCTCGCGTCGCAGTACACACTTAACTGACGTTAGAAGACCTTCGTCGAGTCTCAATGCCCTCATCGTGACCAGATCGAATTCCGACCGTATTCCCTCCGTGTGAGCGATCTGGTTGATATCGGCGTGCAAAACTTGATAGTTCGTGGCACCCAATCTCTGCTTCGCGATTCTCAGGAATCCCGCCTTCCTCTTATCTCTGTCCACTGCGACCCACGACTGGATATCGCTGATAAGGGCAAGCGGGAATGACGGGAAACCGCCCCCCGCGCCGATATCGATACAGCGCCGTGCTTCCCAGAATCCATCTATAAGTGACACTGCAATCGAGTCGACGAGCAGCTCATCAACAACGCTCGCGCTGGTCCTGAGAGACGTCAGATGCGCCTTTCCGTTGTACTTCAGGATGACTTCTATGAATTCTTCGAGTTGTACTGTCTTCGCAGGCTCCAGTTGTATCCCGATTTCTCGTGCACGTCCTGCTATCAGCTGAGCGAGCCTCATCACGTCTCCCCAGCACATCTCTTGTGGAAGCTGATCAATTCCATCACCACATATAGATTCTGTATCTTCGATCTCGTCCCAACATCAATCTATTGTGCCATCAAATTCCCCGTCGCCATAGATACTGCGAGGATTCACAGAAAGGGCTTTACTTCCCACTTTCTTTATTATATCATCATTGCTTACTAGTTATTATTTTGACTGAGTGTCACGCTTTCGTGGCGTTAGGAGGGTCTAATTCTGCCAAGAGAAGGAGGTCTTGAAGGCGAATGAAAAAACTTGCTTTACTCGTCCTTGGGGTCCTTTTGCTGAGCACGGTTGTGTCTGCCAGCTGGGATGACGCCGGAGGCAGGGCTCTTACGCCCTACTGGCAATCCGTTGATGTATGGTACACACTTCTTGTCTTCGTAAACGGCTCCGAGGAGAATTACGACACCATTTATGTTCGCTTCTGCGATTCAAATGGCAATTTCTGCTCCGACACGCATGCTGATATGTTCAGCATTCGACCGGGTGAGATGCTTATGATCAGCACGAAGCCAGGCGTGGGATATGCCATGATTCTCAACTCTCCCCACGGGTATATCAAATACCGCTTCCAGGAGGGTGGCCAGATTATCCCTTACGCGCTGATCTTCAACCAGTTTACGGGTGGCGGCTTCACGGTTCCCGTTTACCCTCAGGATCACGGCTTCTAAGTAGGCCAATAATAGACTCTGATTACACCCTGTAAGCGCGGTCGGGCCAAAAGATAGGATTTTCCCGTCGGGTAATTGGCCCGATCGCGCTTTTGTTCATCCGGCAGCACTCTTTCTTAGCAATCCCCTTCTCTTGCGCGCACGCAATGATTCATGTCAGATGGCGGCGGCGGGGGAGAGGCAGAGGCACTCCTTTCCCGAGTCCATAGCTCCCCTCCTGCAATATCGGCACCGTGAAATCCATCTCTGGAGGTTGTCTGCTGTAGGAGCGCCCTCAGAGTCACCCTCCCAAGCGTGATAAACGCTTACCTGCGACCGACGTTGCCATCTCATTGCATCCCATCGAGCGACATCTCTCGTACGCGGCTACCGCCTCGGCGAATTTCCCCAGCTCCTCGTAGATCATCCCGCTCTTCAAACAGGCATTTTGAACAACGTCAGCGTCGCAGCCCTCTGCGCTCGCAACACCGAGAAACAATGTGAGCGACTCTGGAAGTCTCCCCATTCTGAAAAGCGACTCAGCGACCATATATCGCAGGTTACATCTCTTATCAGGGGGAGCGTTGGCTGCTGCGGCCTCAAAGCGCTTTAGTGCATCGTCGAACCGCGCCTCGGCGAAAGATATCGCCCCAAGTCGCGCCGACGCTGCATAGGTCTCTCTCCATTCTGGATAGCGTCTGCAAACCTCGAGATAGATAGTGCTTGCGCTAGCCGTCGAGCCGGCGATATAGCAGCATTCAGCGGCCGCGAATAGGAGCTCTGCCTGCCCCTCAGGGGCCATTTTGCCCTCGCTATTCTCCGCCAGCGAAAGGAGAATCGAGCACATCTGAGATCTGGAGAGCTCCGCGAAAAATGCCTGACGGGCAGATTGAGCCGAGGAATTCTCATTTCTCTTAGCCTCCTCCGAAAACCGCGTTAGAGTGCTTTCTGCAAGTTTCAGGGCCCGATCTCTTTTGCCACTCTTCACGAATGAGGCAACGAGTCTCCCCGCAGTTTGAGCTATCCTCGCCAGGTCCTTGGAGGAATTGACCAATTGATTCAATGACCCCAACGCAGCATCGAGATCTCCCCGCCGGATCAAGACACTGGTCAGCCTCTCCAGCGCGAGTTCGATCTTGCTTTCTTCGGGCTTCAGAGATAGAAGGAGCCGGTACGCCCGTTCGGCTTCATCAAGGCTATTCAGGCGCTCGTGGGACTCTGCGACCATAACCAGGGCGGCAGCGGCAGCCTCCTTGTCCTGGTTGAGCAGCCCTCTAGCTAATAGAGGCGACAATTGGAGAATAACACCACTGAAATCGCCGGCCTTGAATTGGGCCTCCGCAAGCTGAAGCCCTGTCAAGAGCCTCAGATCACCATTCACTAAGCGGGATAATGCGAACTCGAGCACGGCTGCCGCTGCACCGTGTTCCCCCTGAAGGGAGTAGCAGTTTGCTATTGCAGCTGCTAAGTCACTTATATTCCGCTCGCTGAAGCCTTCCACCCGATTATGCAGGATCCCGTCGGCCCCCCGGCAATCGCTCATGGAGACCATGCACTCAGCAATCTGGTGAGAAGCCCAGCGCTCGCTCCTCGCATCCGGCTTATTGGCGATAAAATCCTGAAAGTACGCCATCGCCTTGTCCGGCTCCCCCGCCTTTAGATGGGCATCCGCTATCAACGCCGTCGCTTTGCTGTGAACCGTAGCGTTCCGTGTTGGATCCTCAACCAGCGGCAACGCCTCCTTTATCGCCTCGTCGAATCTCCCGAGTGAGGCGAGATCGCTCGCGATCAGAAGGACTGTCTGCGAATGTATCTCTCCTTCTATCGGCCTCTTAAGAAGACGCCTCGCCGTCTCGATGCTTTCCACGTATTTGGCTGCTCCCGAATAGGCCCTGCTCAGCTCGTAGAGAGCGGCGTCCATGTATTGAGGGCTGCCGGAGGAAATCAGCTTCTTAAGCAGCTCTATCGACTTATCGAATTCAGCTTGCTCATAATGCCATCTCGCAAGCCAGAAAGTGCCGGCATCCTGAAGCTCTCCAGCCACCGACGAGACATCCTCGAGAAGCTGCCTAACACGCTCCAACTCTCCGAGCTCGAATAGCGCTCGGGCAAGGTGATACTTCGCCTGTATGGAGAACTCCCCGGACGGCCAATTCGAGAGATAAATCGACAGGATCCTCTTCACCTCGGCATATTGACCGAGCTGAAAATCGCAATAACCCAGATAATAGGTTGCGCTCGCGGCATAGGGCGATTTACTCGAATCGCCGGCCAATGCGCGAAATTCATTCGCCGCGATTTCCCATAGCTGGTCCTTGAGCGCGCCGGTCCCTACCCTGAAGGTCTCGGCATCATTGCCCGAGTAAGCGGAGCCCAAAAACAAGCTGATCAGAAGGGCCCCGGCAATCCAACCGATCAGAATTTCGCTTCTCATTGCCAGTCTCACAATCATCTCCTCCCCCGCCGCAGTCTTTGGCTGACACGGTTCGGCCTCGAAAGCTTGCGGCGTGACTCATGCAGTGATTATGGGTTACGATGCCACTCAGGATCAACTTCTTGAATGCACTTATGGGCTAATTCATTGAAATCGACGTCTAGGAGAACAGATTCGCCGGAGTTCGCCACCCTCGTGGGCTGGATTCGCGGCTGATTCGCAAAATGGACAATCGACTGACACTAGCTCTTCTCATAGTACTACTAGGGATCTCGAGCTCTCACTTGGTCTGCTCGGAGCGATTCCGAATCGCCGCATCTGAGAAAATCCAGGTGCCAGACCCGTTCGCAGACACGCTGGCCGGATCCGTCGAATCGGGGACTCTGGAGGCCGACGAGACGAATTACGGCTATCAGCGAGTCGAAATCGGCTCACAGATATTGTTTAAGAGCACGGACGGGCTCTTATATACTCGCCACGGGCTAAACAATTCTCTCAAAGCTGCCGATAAGCGCACTCGGAAACAAAAGGACAGTCATTAGCACACGCAACAATGACCAGCGGCAATCACATCAATATCTTGGAATCCCTAATATGCATCTCGAGATTCCAGACCTTTGGCCACCATTTGTGGGAATTCTCTCCCTGTATTTTTGCATTTTGTGGATATCATTTTCTCCAGACTGTCCCTTTTTGGACAATTATCCGAAGAAATATTGTGCTAAAAGGTACAATTCCAGCGATTCAGTACTCCATGTCAGGAGGGATAAATCGTGCGAGCTTGCTGCAATCGACACAGCCTTGCTGGCCGCTTCTGGGCTATTTAGCGGGTTCACGGTTGTCCCTCTCGCTGGGAAGGGAGTTCTACTTGACATTCGTGGAGGCAATGCGTACGTTATATAGTGGTGTGATAAACACACTTGCCGATAATTGTGTAAAAAAGGCTTGACTCTTTAGTATTGCTTCGGGCATATTACAGACAGGATTGAACCAAAGGACAGATGTCTCTCGGTTTAGAGATAATAATTTAAGAGGTTTTACCTCTACTGTTTTGAGTCTGAAGCGCGAGGAAAGGAGGTGACACTTTTAGTGAAGAAACTATTCGTATTGACAGTTGGGCTGTTGCTGCTTGGCAGCATGGCTTTCGCGGACTGGGATAGCGCAAACGGCCATGGCCTGTTCCCGTATTGGCAGACAGGTGAGAATTGGTACACGCTTCTCATTTTCGTGAATGGTTCCGAGGAGACCGGTGACGTTCTCAACATCCGGTTCTTCGACACG
>JAFGIT010000180.1 GCA_016929465.1 Candidatus Coatesiibacteriota bacterium
AGCTCGGTCGGGAGATGATCGTCAGCTTCAGGCAGGATGTTTCGTTTGGGCCGTGCATCACTTTCGGACTGGGCGGGATCGACACGGAGAATTTCGCGAAGTGGATGCGGACCGGGAAAAGCGTCACAAGCCGCGCCGCGCTATTCCTCGATGACGCCGAGATCGCCCGTATGGTTAAAGAGACCGTCGCCGGCGACAAGCTCTTGAAACCCGGAAGGGGGCAGACCAAGAGCCCGCTCGCCGAGCAGGTGCTGGTCTCGTTCGTTAGATCGCTCGCGGAGCTCGCGTCGCAGTATTCCGCGCTATCCGATGAGAGCGAGTTCACAATCGAGGAGTGCGAGCTGAATCCCGTCGTGGCGGCGTCTGATGGGCGGCTGGTTTCGCTCGACGCTTTACTAAAATTCAGCAAGAATAAGGTCGAGAGAAGGCAGCGTCCGATCCACAAGATAAAGAAGCTCTTAGAGCCGAAGAGCGCGCTCGTTATCGGCGTCTCAGGAAGCGGGATGAACGTCGGACGGATCATCCTCCGCAACCTCATAGACGGCGGCGGAGTCGATAAGAGCAGGATCTACATCCTTCACCCAAGAGAGAGCGAGATCGACGGCTGCGCATGCTTCCCCACGATCGGTGATATCCCCGAGCAGGTCGATATGACCGTCGTCACCGTCCCAGCGGGCGATGAATGCGTCAACTTGATGGTCGAACTCATCGAGAAGAAGAAGACGCACTCGATCACGCTCATCTCGAGCGGATTCGGTGAGACCGGCGAGGGCAAGGGCCTGGAGGACCGGCTCGTCGCCGCTATCCATAAGGGCCACGACCAGGATGACGGCGGCACGATCGTCAACGGCGGGAACTGCCTGGGCATCGTCTCTTTGCCAGGCAAGTACAACACCTTCTTCCTGCCGAAATACAAGCTGCCGTTCACCCCGGCAGAGGCTCAGAACACGGCATCTATCAGCCAGAGCGGGGCGTATCTCGTCACGCAGGCTAGCAACCTGGATGGCGTGATCAATCCGCGCTATTCGATCTCGTTCGGGAACCAGATCGACCTTACCGCCGGCGACTACCTGGAATACCTGATGCAAGACGAAAACATCAGCCTCTATTCGGTCTATCTGGAGGGCTTCAAGCCGCTCGATGGGATCGGCTTCTTCGAGGCCTGTCAGAGCATCACGAAAAGCGGCAAGGATGTGCTGGTTTATAAGGCCGGTCGAAGCGCCGAGGGTGCGATGGCCGCCGCTTCTCATACGGCCGCGATGGTCGGCGATTATGCCTTGAATAGGGACGTGGTCCGACAATCGGGTGCGGTTGTCGTGGAGACACTCGACGATTTCTTCGACTGCTTCAAAACGTTCACTCTGCTCGCGGACAGAAAGGTCTCTGGCAATGGCGTGGGCATCATCTCGAATGCAGGCTTCGAGGCCACAGCTGGCGCTGACAACCTGACCGAGCTGAGCCTCGCGAAGCTGGAGCCACAGACGATGTCGAAGCTGAAGGAGCTCCTGCCGCCGGGGATAGTCGTCGCGAAGAACCCAATCGACACAACTCCGATTGCGAACTCAGAGGCATACGAACTGATATCCCAGGCGCTGCTCGAGGATGAGAATGTCAGGTGCGCGGTCATCTCGATCGTCTGCCCCACACCGTTCCTCGAAAACCTCGAGAAGGGCGAGGGGCACAAGGAGGACATCACTCGCGAGACCAGTCTCCCGAACCGCATGATCAAGGTGTTCAAGAGCACTGCAAAGCCGGTCGTATTCGCGATCGATTCGGGAGCACTGTATGACCCGTTCGTGGCGATGATGGAAAAAGCAGGGCTGCCCTGCTTCCGCAAGATAGACCGTGCGATGCGTGCGCTCTCACAGTTCATCACGGTTAAGACGCAGCGCTGAATTGCGGTCGGCGTGTGAGGTTCAGCGGATTGAGCGCTACTATTATTAGGAGACCAGGTCACGTCAATTATGATCGTTGACTGACATTCAATCGGGCTTTACTATTCGGATCATCTCGCAATTTGAATGTTGCGCATCAAGGGCGTTCCGAGCCGTTATCGGCGAATTATTAGATTTTGGAGGCAATAAGTTTAATGGACTGCAAGAAGATTGAGGAAGGCGTTCGATTGATACTCGAGGGGGTCGGCGAGGACCCGCGCCGAGAGGGACTTGACGAGACCCCAGCGCGAGTGGCGCGCATGTATGACGAGATACTGTCCGGAATCGACAAGGACCCGAAGGTATATCTGCAGAAGGTGTATCACACGAAACACGACGAGATGGTGATGGTCAAGAACATCCCGCTCTACTCTATGTGCGAGCATCACATGCTGCCATTTTTGGGCAAAGCGCACGTGGCGTACATCCCCCGCGATGGGGTGATTGTGGGCCTCTCGAAGCTGATACGGGTATTGCAGACTCTTTCTCGACGTCTTCAGATTCAAGAGCGGCTTACCAGCCAATTCGCGGACATGATCATGGAGGGCCTTAATCCGCTGGGCGTGCTTGTCGTGGTTGAGGCGGAGCATCTTTGCATGTCGATGCGAGGCGTATCCGAGGCGGGAGCTGTTGCCACGACATCTGCCGTCCGGGGTGCTTTCCAGAGCAGGGAAAAGACCCGGCTCGAGGCGATGGAATTGCTCAGGAAGTAGGGCAGATGACGGCCCAGAACCAGAGTGTTCTGTTTGTCTGCAGCGGCAATATCTGCAGGAGCCCGTTCGCAGCGGTTATGCTCGAGAAGAAGCTCTGGGCGCTCGGACTTGATGATGTCTTGGTCGAGTCCGCAGGGACGATGGACCTGGAGCCGAGGAGGGCGTCCCGGCTCGCGCTCGAAGTGGCCGACGAGAAGGGGCTCGATCTGTCGCACCATCTGTCGCGTCACGTTGACAGGACCATGCTGGAGGACGCAGGCATTGTCATCGCGATGACGAAGGCCCACGCCGAGTATTTGGAAGCCCTAATGCCGGGCGTCTCGGAAAAGACGATCGTCCTGGAGGTGCCGGACCCCTATGGACTCCAGAAGGAGACGTATAGAGTGGCCTTCCAGGTGATCGAGGACGCAATGCCGATGATAATCGACGAAGTCAG
>JAFGIT010000181.1 GCA_016929465.1 Candidatus Coatesiibacteriota bacterium
AATCATAGGGCGATTCACTGAAACCAATACTGGCCTTAGATTACCTGCAATTTTGAGTCACACCCTTGACTCAGAGTCGGCTATTGCTAATATCACCCCAATGTATCTGGCGAGCACAGCCGGCGGTCAATCAGTAAAATTCGGAGGTTCTGGATTTTGGATAAAACGGGGAGGCCCTCGTTTCATTACATCCTGTTGTAGCTATTAATATTCGGACTGATCGGGGTCCTTTATCTACCGACCCTCAAGTTGGGCCTCTTCGCCGACGATTTCGGTTTCCATGGACAAAGGGAGCTCGGACCGGCCTTTGTCGATTATTTCTTCAAAGGGAAGCGGCCAGGGCTGAATCCGGATGAGTACTCGTATTTCCGCCCTCTGGGTGCCTATGTCTGGGCGCTCAAATACGCTGCGTTTGGGGAGCGACTCGATTAATACCACGCAATTGCAATCATCGTTCATCTGATCAATGTCTTTCTCGTCTCTGTCGTTGCACGGAGACTGCTGGGCTTTGACCGCATCTGGTCGTCCCTTGCCTCGCTGCTATTTGCCGTTTTCTGGTTCAACTTCGAGACGGTGGCCTGGCTTGCGGCCAATAATGCCGCCATCTGCATGGCGTTTTATCTGTCGGCGGTTCTATTTTCGGTTCGGTATATCCGTCGAGGCGGCATCGGCTCGCTACTCGCCCTGTCCCTCTCTGTGCTTCTCGCCTTGGCCAGCAAGGAGTTTGCGATGACCATGCCCATCTTCATCGGGCTGGTATTGTTTCTTCCTTTCGAGAGACCCGAGGAAGGGACGAGAGGAAGGATTCTGACGGCGCTGTCGATCTCGGTCGCCCTGACGGTGGGCTATATCGTGTTGAGGCGCGCGCTGGCTTTCAGAACTGAATTCCCGCAGAACACCCTAAGCCTATTGCTTAAGAGCGCCCACGGCATTTTCACGATCCTGTGGTCTCCGCTTGGATATGGTCTCATTGGCGTGCTCAGCGCGCTCTTTGTCATTTCATGTCTCTTTTGGGCCAGAACGAGGATTCTGGCTCTGCTGGTTCTCCTTCTGCTTGGGCCCGTCTTCATCCAGGTTCCGGAGATGAGAAATTGCTATCCCGCCAGCGTCCCGCTCTCGCTCATGATCGCGACGGCGCTAAGGGCTTTCTGCGAGAGGCCCAGGCCCAAAGTCGCGTGGTATCAGGCTGGACTGCTAATTGTGCTGACGTGTGGCATTCTCATCGCGTTCGTGTCGCAGAACGGCCCGAGTCTCCCGTTCGTGCTGGGGGGCCTCTCATTGGCTCTCATTCTGTTGGCATACGGTTGGAGAAAGGGGAGGATTCAGGCCTCATGCCTTCCGAGCTTCGCGCTAGCCGCCTTCATTGCGGCCAGCCATTTCGGCCTGCGATGGACTTTCCCTGGGAATGCAAGACCGGCCGCAGAGCCATGGGCCCACAGGGGAGTATCATCCATCAACTGCCCGATAGAATCGCGCAGCTTATAGCCCCGCCGGCCCGGCCGTCCGATATGGATTACGAGGCGCTGATTTTCGATAAGTAGGAGCGCTCGCCTAGTGCAAGGAGATGGTTCGCAAATGGAAGAGCGCGTTCGGGAGGGCGAGCCCTCTTTTGTGGACACAACGCCTGTCCCGCTAAATCCCAGATCTAATTCAGCATCATTTCATGTCAGTCATCGGCATGACCAGAAACTTGGAGCTAATCAGCATCCATGCAGCATCGGAATCCGAATGTGCGGTAGCTGTAATTCTTCTTGTTTCCGTTCGTTACGTATGACGGGAAGTTCTTGCCCTTGACACCATAGCAGCCACCGAGCTGTATCATGCGCCTCCAGCCCCAATATCCGGAATATCGCGTGCTGGTGCTGTCCGATGTCCATTCCCAGAGATTCCCGGTCATGTCATAGACACCGTAGTCGCTCTTGCATTCAGGCCTCATTCCCGACGCCTCGAGAGTGGAAGGCTCCTCGCCCAGGCCATCTCTGCTCTCGGACGCATTGCAGCGATCTCTTATGTACGTCTTTCCGTAACAGAAATCCTTCAAATCAGGGCCCTGGCAAGCCCTGAGCCATTCGTGCATTGAGCAAAGCCTCTTCCCCAATTCATGGCACTTGCTCTGAGCCTCAATAAACGAGACATTGCTGAGCGGGAACTCCCCGGCGACGTTGGGGAACTCATACTTGTCGATGAAGAAGCCCTCAGCGACCTCCTCCACCGCGTAGTCCTTTAGCCATGCGCCATGCTCATGCCTTCGCTCAAATACACGCACTTTCACCTCTCCGGGAGGCACATATACCATGCCCGAAGGAGGGTTTCCGGCGCCGTATCTCTTGTCCGCGTGAGAGGTCTTGCCTCCGAGACTACAGCCCTGATATGAAATGAGTACCAGTCCCAAGAAAGCAGCTATCGCGTTTCGTTTCAAATGCATTGTTACCTCCTGAATTGGCCTACTCCACTTTTATTTCAAAGGTCGAGATGTTACTGCTCAACTTGTCGAGGCGGTCCTCGAACATGAAGCCTATTATTAGGACATATTCTCCAGGTGCGGCGGGGGCTCGCCCGATGTCGATTGCGCCCATGTATATCGGGGCACGATATTGTGCCCAGAAACTCTCCAAGAGCGGTTTTGGCTCATTCGTGAGGTCGGGTAGGAAGAGCCATTCTCCGGTCGCCTTATTCCAAAAGGCGGCATAGAGGTCGGTCATGACGCCGACCCAAGATGTGTTCCGCGCCATCGTGTTTATTCCGACGATCTCACTCGGTCTATAGGTCTCCTTCACTGGAAGGAATTCGAACTCGATGCCATCCCAATCGACCTCCATCATCACGATCATCTCATCCGTTATGACAAAGATGTTCTCGAAATGATCCAATATGACATCCTGTGGCGTACCAGTGAGGAAATCGCATGTGTAGTGCGTCCACTCCTTGGTGTTGCGATTCCATCTCGCCAACTGGCCATTCTCCAAAGCGCACCAGGGGCAGATGTCTCGATCAACCACAAGCCTGACTATCGGCGCGTTTGGCTCTGGATAGCCTTGTGAGACGAGGCTATAAAAGCTCTCTTGCCTCTGAGCGAATAAGTGCCCCTCGCCAACCGCCCAGGATTCCCGGGCCCCGCAAAGCTGAATCTGCTCTATCTCGCAATATGGGTCCTGCTCAGGTTCCAAGAGGCTCCAAGTGGTGCTCGTGTCGAAGTTCCAATAGTAGAATTCGCCCTCTACGCAAGCCCATCGAGATATGCCCCGCCAGGCGTCGATCTCAGAGATTTGGCCGTAACTGGGCGCGGAAATCCAATGGCCTCCACCATGCCGCCAATCCGTCCTTTGAATGCCATCATCTTGCCCATAGGACAGAACCCAATCGTCGTCGTCAAAGCAAGTCGTATATTGCCGTTCGGAATGCGGCCAGCCCATCTCGATTTCACGGTATTCATCATCTATGTAATAGCCCAGGTTCATTTCCTCACCGATTAGAATTGAATTTCGAGGACCGGGGCAGATGCTCCAGACTCTTTCATCACGTTCGATATTCACCCAGGACTCGCCATCCCATCGGCCCAAAATGAAAGAATCGTCCCCATCGCAACCGGTATCGCACACCCATAGGCGATTTCTGGAGTCGAAGGCGCAACAGCGATCACTCAATGGATCTCTAGTAACTCCCACGTCGGAGATGATTCGCCATTTCTCCTCGCCGGGAATGGGAAATTGGATTTGTCCCGCCTGGCTGAGAGCATACATAAGAAGCACTACGGGAATCAGTGTTAGACTGAAGACGCTGGATCGGGCCATTGCCACCTCCTTTAGATATCTCCGGAGAACATAAATACACCGCGGCCAGGCGGAGGTGAGTCCCATTAAGCTATATCGAGAGATCTATGTCAATCCGGAACACTCGGGTAACGCTCCGAGGCAGACGGTGCTGCCCCGGAGTGCTTATTCTTATTCATCCGAGATTTCGCTAGAGGTTTAGCCGCCGGCCACCTTGATGTCGGCGTTGATCTTGATCTCGGTCTTCATCGATGACGAGATGAGGCAGCGCTTCTTCGAATCCGCGAGTGCAGTTCTAACCTGCTCCGGATCCTGTGTCTCTGGGATCTCTATGTGCACATCAAGCACTATTTCGGAGAACATAAATTCTCTGCCGACGTATTCGAGCCTACTATCGGCTTTGCTCTTATATGAGACGAAACTTACACCATTACGCTTCGCCTGGGAGATAAACGACAATAGAACGCAGACCTCGAGCGACGAGACGAATAATTCCTCAGGGGTCCACATATTATTGGGGCTGCCCTTACAGAAAACCGGGGGACAGGCAATAGGAATACCTGGCTTGTCCGGCGCGTGGGCGATACCCTGATGTTCCTTGGTCCATTCTAGAGATGTTGGGAAGTGGAATATCTTCTGGCCTTCCGACATTGTTCCTCCGAGCTATTCAAATGTGCTGTTATGATCCTCTGTAATTTCAGTTTGTGCACAATAGGGGATACGCGCCGCTATGGCAAGCAGGAGATAATCTCCATGAGATCCTTGAGCCAGGGCATTGGTGCATCGTTCTGAGATGTTGTCTCAGCCTGTATTGATGCAGATCGTACTGATTTTTCCCAATGGGGCACAATTGAGGGCCCGGGAACCAGCCGGGCGGCTAGGTTCCCAGGCCAGGTCGATATCTAGTCGGCTTTAATTGTCGTCGGGCTTTGGGAACCTGTCGAAGCTCATCGACAGCATGGGTGATCTTCTGGTTCCCTTTGATGCCTTGAAACTCCACGCGCACGAGGGGATATTGCTGAACGAATTGAATTCTCCCGCAGGCGTCAAGGCAGCGAGCCAGTAATATGTCCCGGGCATGATCTCAGGCATCGTGATTTTGAAGACCTCATCTGGCCCAATCGTCTGGCCATCCTGAAGCGGAATGGACGTCGTGAACGGCTCCGGCATCTCTGAGAGAGTCGGGTAGAAGAGTGTCTCACCAGTCGGGAATGTAACGCCGATATAGAGGTCAACCGACTTGGCCGCGCCAGGATTCACTATCGTCCGAGAGAGAGACATCAGATCATCCTTCTCAAACTCCGAGGTATTCAATGATAGCTCCAGAGTCGGCATTGCGTCGATTGTGAATGACTTGATCTCGGGAGTTCCCATCCTGACCACTGTTCCCTCGAGACAGAATGAAGCCATGAATGAATACTGACCCGGCTCGAGTTCCGGCAGTGTAAGGTCCACTATAGTCGTTCTTGGCAGCCTATAGCCTGGATATAGCTGTATCGAGGAGATGAATGGCGTCGGTATTGCAGAGAGACCCGGCCAATAGAGCTGTACATCTCCCGGCAGGAATACCGAGACATACAGGTCTGCCATCTCGCTTTGCCCATAATATTCCGCCTCGACCTGAGCCATCAGCCTGTCGCCAGCCTTGAAGGCCGTTGCATTCATCACAATCGTCGGAACCGGGTCCGCATCATCATCGAAACCGGTGCCGGTCAAGCTTATGTTGTAGTTGGGGCTATTCGTGTCGTTGGACGTTATCATCAGCCATCCATCTCGTTTGCCGATCTCTTCCGGCACGAATCTAACCTCGAGCTGATAGGTCCCTCTTGCCTGGATTGTAATCGGTGTCATGGCGGGGCACGTGAATTCCCCAGACGTGGAGAGCTCGCTTATCACAAGAGCACTTCCACCGGTGTTCTCGATCTTCAAAGCCCAGCTCTTCGAGTTCCCGATGGCAGCCTCGCCGAAGTCATGAGATACATCGGAGGGCGAAATGACTGGAATCGACGCCTCGTAACTCACGTAGCAGAGAGCATCGTCCCCTGGCTTGCCGATATTGTTGAGTGAGTCGATTCCGATTGCTGTGAACTCGTATATTCCGAAGCCATGGCCAGGTATAAATGTGAACGTTCCAGAACCTGCCCTGGCATACGTATATGACTTCCAGGTGCCGGCTCGCGTCCCACCATCGGCTCTGAATCGATAATACAGCGTAACCTGCGTCACATCGGAGACCGCATCGTGCGCCTCGAATTGCACCGGTATCGGAGACGTCGTCGATGCTTCCGGACACGAAAGCGAAACTTCCGGCGGCGTCATGTCGAAGACAGTGGTGTCCATGCCAGTTCCCAGATCGCTTTCATTTCCCGCTTTGTCCGTCGCAATGATACAGAACCGATATTCCCCATCACCATCGGGCGGCGCGAAGGAGAGAGTACCCGATCCAGATGTGCTATTCAGCCCGGAGTCCTTCCAAGTAGAATCATTATGTCTGTAGTAGAGCTCGACCTGAGCTATCCCAGAACCAGAGTCCGTGGCGCTGAAACTGATCGCGATCGGGGTGCTCTTGGATGACGCAGGCGACTGGCAGTTAGTCTGAGGCACTGTCGAATCGTATAGCACCGTCCTTTGATACGTTGTCGGCTTGCCCTGCGAATTCCCAGCGGCATCAACAGCCTGCACTGCGAAGCGGTAGCGACCTTCACCACTCGCGAATGTGTATAAGAAGGTTCCCGAAGCCTTGCCGTTGACCGTATCGATGGCTGCCAATGCGGCGCTTCCGTATGATGCCCAGAGAGTGACACTTCCGATCCCGGAATAGTCATCGGAAGCCTCAAAGGCTATCTCTACTGTCGCATCCTTGGCATAGGGCGGAGCTGAACACGTAGAGGTCGGAGCCGTTGTGTCATATATCGTATAGCATTCCACCGTGTCAGAGAGCGACTCCTCGTTGCAGGCGCGGTCTGTTGAGCATGTCCTGAATTCATACCTTCCCTTTCCGAGGTCGAGCGCCACATCGAGGGAAGCGCTGGTTGCTTTGATCGGAGAGCCGACTTGGGCCCAGTCGCCTCCTTCTTTTCTTTTGAATAGGCGCATGCAGTCTATACCCGACAGTGCATCGGACGAGTGAACCTCCACCGATATGGTCGCCACCTGTGTATATCGCAGGCACGCGCTCATGGAAGACGGCTTCATGAAGTCGAGCGTGAATGATGCGCCAGGCTCCTCCAGCGAACCTCCGGTGTTGCCAGCAAGGTCAGTTGCCAGGGCTGCCAGATCGTACGTTCCCTCTCCGAGATCTATCCTCAAGGTTAACTCACCTTGCTCGCCGTAACCCTTGGTTGGGTGCAGCTGCCACTCTCCGCCCTGCTTTCTATACCAGAATACGATCTCGCCTATTCCGGAGCTCTTGGGACCATCGACGCATTCATATTGAACGTCGATTGAATTGGTGTTGCTGTACTCTGGGGTAACCACGGAGCACGTGGGCGCATTCGTGTCGAGAATGGCCGTGCAGTCCGCGATACCCGGGCCAAGCTCCGAGTTCCCGCACTCGTCCTCTGCCAGCGTATAAAATTCATAGGTTCCATCGCCCTCGGCAGGCTCAAATGAGATGACCCCTGCCACACCATTTTCAGAGAAACCGGAATCTGCCCAATCAGTCCAATTCGAACCGTCGGAGTAGCGATACCACAAAGCCACACTCGCGATCTCGCACGTCGCGGCGGTTGCAGCGTATGCGACATCAACAGGAGGCTTTGTGTGGCTCAAGCCACAGGACGCATGCGAATCAGGCCTATTGCTGTCGATGAGGAGTTCGGAGTCTGCCTCGGTCTTCATCGCCTCTTGGTTTCCGGCTGCGTCCGTTGCCAAGCAGAAGAACCCGTAAGTTCCGTCTCCCCGGTTGATTGCGAAGCTAAAGGTCGCTCTTGTCGAGGCCTCCTGTGATAATCCCGAGAACTCCCAATCCTCGTCGTCGAATCTGTAGTAGAGCTCTATCCGGGCTGCGCCCGTGCCGATTGAGCTGTCGGTCGCGTAGCATTCGACTACGACGGGCAGCCGGTTGGCAAACTTTGGCGCGACCGCATTCGAAGAAGGCGGCTCGAAGTCGACGTGCACGATTGCAGAGTTGCTGCCATTTGGCGATTCTGAGTTACCCGCGAGGTCCTCGGCAAGACATATAAATGTATAGATACCTTCCTTAGCAATGTCGTCCAGCTGGAATTGGCCCGAGGTCGACTCCGTTGCGATGCCGGTCGGCGCAACCTCCCCTCCGTCGATGCTGTAGAGCAGCTCGAGATTGGAGACTCCGCTGAGCGAGTCTGAGGACGAGAACTCCAGCTCGAATGCGGCCGTGTTGACCGCAGCTGGTCCGTTGAGAATCGACGTCGGCGGCTCGGAGTCGAAGATGCATTCCTTGGCTCTGTCCCCGTCGATCTGTTCGGAATTCCCGCAGACATCTTGACTCACGGAGCACAGCTCATAGATGCCCTGCCCATGAGGCAGATGGAACTCGAGGACTTCCTCGGGCTCCGAAGTATAAAGACCAGTCTCTGCCCAGTGGGGGGACCAGTTCCCGTCCATGGCTCTGAACCGATACATGAGCGAAGTCTGTGCCGGTTCTGTTGTTGCGTCATGTGCTTGCACGAATACTTCAACTATCGATTGAGATGTGAATGGGCTGATCTCGATGCTCGATGAAGGAGCAGTCCTATCGTAGATGACCTCCTTGTGGTTCTCTGATGCCGCCTCGATGTTTCCGGCTACATCCTCTGCCCGGGAATAGAACTGGTACCAGCCCTCGCCGTCCGGCGGAGCGAACTCTATAATCCCTTCGGCGCCCTCGCCACTCTCTTCGGCCTCCTGCCATTCTGTCAATGACGACCGGAAGAAGAGGTGCACCCCAACGATGCCGGAACTGCAGCCTGCATCTGTTGCGGCGTACGATATCGTTATGGCCTCGGTAGAGACGAAGTCTGGCGCATCGATTTCCGAGATTGGTGCCGTTGTGTCGATTATTGTCTCGGTATCTCTCTCAACCTTCTGCTCGAGATTGCCGGTCGTGTCTTCCGCGATTGTCTTGAACTGATACAGCCCTTCGCCATGGAGCGCTTCGAATGAGAATTCACCTGTCATCTCGGAGCTGGCATGCCCCGATTCTGTCCAGTCCAATTCCCAGGTCTGACCGCAATCG
>JAFGIT010000182.1 GCA_016929465.1 Candidatus Coatesiibacteriota bacterium
AACCGTGCAAAGTGCCTGAGGGATATAGATGACCCACCACGGCTTCGATTCGAAGAGGCTAATGCTGGTCCTTGAGTCAGGCGAATCGGGCGCAAAGCATTCGTTCTCTGTGGCCGGGGAGGCTCTCGCCGCCGGATGCAAATTCATTCAATTCAGGGAGAAATCGATGGGCGACCGGGACCGCCTCGCACTTCTCGTCTCCATCGTGAACCTGGCGAGGCAATATGACGCCTCGGTTTTTGTCAACGACCGAGTTGACCTTGCCATCCTGGGAGAGGCCGATGGCGTTCACATCGGCCAGGACGACATCGGAGTCGCGGACGCAAGGCGGATTATGTCTGCCTGCAAGGGCGAGCACATGCTGATCGGTCAGTCTGTTCACACAGTGGATCAGGCCAAGGACTCCGAGGCGCGAGGCGCCCATTATGTGGGCTGCGGCGCTCTTTATTCGACCGCGACCAAGGCCGACGTCACGACGATGCCACTCGAGACGCTCAATTCGATAGCGGAGAGTGTCTGCATTCCGGTATATGGCATCGGTGGTATCACAGTGGGCCGGGTCGGGGATGTGCTCGAAGCCGGCGCATTCGGCGTCGCCGTTAGCAGCGCAATCGTGTTCGCTCTCGATCCGGGGGGAGCAACGCAAGAGTTCTTGACCGCAATCGATCGATTTGTTTAAGGAGACCTTTAGGATATGAGATCACTTGTTTGCGCCCTAATCGCGGCATGCATTGCCCTGCTAACTGGCGCGAATTGCTGGTGTGAGTCGGGCCAGGAGCAGTGGCCCTGTTTTATGCGAGACATCAGACACACAGGTCTGGTGCCTTGGTTGGGTCCTGCTGAGACACCGGAGCTAAAATGGGTCTATCAGACGGACGGCATCGTATCTTGTTCGCCGGTCATAGACTCCGCAGGCAGGATTTATATCGGTTCCGACAAGTTCTACTGCTTCAATCCAGACGGCAGCATCGCTTTCACCTTCATGGCGGATGATGACATCTCCTCTACTGCTGCAGTATCTGACGATTTAGGGGTCTTCTTCGGCTCGTACGATCATTTCTTCTATTGGCTTACGCTCGACGGCGAGTTGGTTGCCAAGTTCGACACTGATGCATATAACGATGGGCCCCCGACGATTGGCACGGATGGCTCGATCTACTTCGGTTCCCGGTCTGAGAGCATCTACGCTTTCAAAAAAGACGGCACTCTCAATTGGAGCTACGACGCCTATGATTGGGTGGTGGGCCCCCCTACGATCGCAAATGACGGGACGATCTACGTAGGCGCGGACGACCGGCGGCTCTATGCACTTGCTCCTTACGGAGAGCTATTGTGGTCCTACATTGGCTATGATTGGATAACAGGATCAGCGGCGATCGGCCCTGAGAATATGATTTATGTGCCGAGTTGGGATAACACGATCACCTGCCTCGATCCCGAGTATGGCGAAATATTCTGGGAGTACGAGGCTTTCGATGACATAAGATCATCCCCTGCGGTCAGTGCGGATGGCTCGATATACTTCGGCTCATACGATGAGGATTTCTACAGCATCACGCCTGAGGGAAGGTCCAAGTGGTCCTTCGACGTCGGCTCTCCAGTGTATTCATCGGCGGCGGTCGATATGGACGGCAACAGCTATTTCGGAGCATTCGATGGAAGGCTCTACAGCGTTGACTCCAACGGCAATCTGCGTTGGACATACGAAACGGGCAGCGAAATCATCTCCTCACCTGCCTTGGATGCTGGTGGCACTCTCTATTTCGGCACCAAGAGTGGAGCCATCTACGCGATAGGGAGCGCGACGGCTGATTTCACTCCCAGGGTGGGTTTGCATCTAAATAAGAGCACGTATTCCTACTCCGTCGGCGATATGGAAGGCGATACGATGCTTGCCTTCTATTACATAATCAATCCGATGCACTCCATTCTCGAGGCAGACATCTACATGGCTCTCCTTATAGATGGTGAGCTACTCTATTACCCATCTCTCACTCCGATACCCGAGGTCTTCGAGTCGGATGTTCAGGTTGAGCCCCTGTCATTGAGGCGGTCCGGGAAGCTGATTGACTATACTTTCCCCTATGGATTCCCCTACTCGGGGGGCCGCTGGTATATCTGCCTCGCTGAACCGGGAACTTCCAATCCGATCAGTGATATTTCTTCAATCGACTGGGAATATGAGTAGGAAGTTTTGAGCTACCAGTCTGGGACCGAAGGTTCGGACCTTACTCGGATAAGAGCCGTCGTAGCGGCAATCAAAGCGGACAAATGCCCTCCTGTTTTTTTCCTTTATGGTCAAGAGGGCTTCCTGGTTTCCCGGGCAAAAGATGATATAATCGCTGCATTGAGAAAACGGGCTGGAGCGGCGGCCGAGTTCATCTCGCTTCCAGGCGCAACCGGTGACCTCAATCTCATATTGACCGAGGTCCTGAGCGGTTCTCTCTTCTCATCAGACAAGATAGTCTCCGTTCCCGAGTTCAAAGCCATCACCGAGAAAAGCCCGAAGGCGAAGGATAGGCTGACAGAATTCGCAATGAGGCTCGAATCTGGATTGCCAAAGGGAAAGGCTCTCATTCTCTCCATCGCAGAGGGTGGAACCACCATTGCGGCTTTTGCCAGGCGCCTTAAGAAGGCTCTTGTGCTTGGATTTCCCAAGCTCAAGACCTATCCCGGGATGCAGGCTTACAGGGACCCGCTGTTCGCCTTCATCAAGGATTTCCTCGCTGAGAGCAAAAAGACAATAACGCAGGACGGATTTTTCGCCCTGAAAGAGAGCGTTGGCACTGACTTGTCCGCGATATGCAGCGAGCTCGAAAAGCTCGTTCTATATCTGGCCGGAAAGGAGAGAATAGACGCCAAGGATGTTGAGGCCATCGTCTCCGAGTCGAGGCAGCAGGCAGTCTTTGAGCTTACCGATGCGATTGCGAATAAGAGGGCCGTGCAGGCATTCAGAGCGCTAGCCAACCTCCTTCAGGAAGGCACCGCGCCGCTACTCGTGATTCAGAGCCTGGCGAGTCAATTCAGGTCTCTGCTGCAGGCGAGGATATTGATTTCGGAGCATCTCGAGGAGCGACAGATAGCCACAATGAGCTTCTTCAACTTCAGGGATGACGTAATGAAGGGCCTGGAGCAATTCATTCCACTCTTCGGCTCATCAACATCGAATCTTCTGACAAAGCCACCCTTTGTGATCCACAAGACGCTTCAGCTGGCGGCCAGCTTAAAGCACGATGAGATCACCCAGGCATTGATAAAAGTCTCTGATGCGGACCTTGAGATCAAGAGGAGCCCTGCCGCACCGACGCAGATTTTGAGGACATTGATGTTCGACCTCATCCAGAAAGAGAAGGCAGGATAGCGGGTTATCAATGAGGTTGGGGGGCCAGGCCAAATACGGATGAGCTAGCCGATTATCTGCAATCTCTTTACAAAGCTTTCTAGCCTCGGTCTCAAGGCAAGCAGCTCCTTGCCTTCAACTGGCTCGACGGAATTGAGCGTCGGATCGAGTGTATTCTCATTCTTGAAGTTCTGAATGGTCCAGACATCAGCCCCATTGATCGCCTCGCCTATACGGTCGAGATCATCGAAGGTCAGGAATTTCGGACAGAATGTGGTCCTGAACTGGTGCGGGAGACCCGAGCCTTTTATTATGGATATCGACGCTTTGATTGCTTCCAGCGGCGCATTGATGCCAGTTACCGCATCCATCTTGGCCTGCTCTAGTGGAGATTTGATGTCCATGACCGCGTAGTCCACCAGCCCTCTCTTGATCATGTCTTCGAGCACTTCTGGTCGAGAGCCGTTGGAGTCGAGCTTCACCTTTAAGCCATACTTGTGAAGTGACGCGAGGAGGTCGGGTAGCGTTGGGCTCAGCGTAGGCTCCCCGCCGGTTATGACAACGCCCTCAATCCATTTCTTCTGTTGTCTGAGCCTGGGGAATATCACTGCCTCGGGAATTCTCGGGACAGAAGCCGGACTCAGGACTAATTCAGCATTGTGACAATAAGGACATCGGAAGTTGCAGTTCGGAAGGAACAGTATCGAGCAGACGGCGCCCGCCCAATCAAGAAAGGAGACCTCTACAAAACCGCGAATATTGTAGTTCACATCGGCGCGCTTCAGCTGTCAAAATTTCGTGAGTCGAAATGGCATTGATCAGATCACAATATAGACGATACAGCGTGATATTTAATACTATATCTAAGGCAGAACTATTGCAACTGTCCTCATCAGGATGAGTGCCAATATCAGGATGCAGAAACCCGGCAAGACGAAATATCGCATCAACTCATTGAATCGTGAGAAGCGTCGCCCTTCGAGCTCGGTCTTCTCCGCCTCGCTAATCTTCTGGTATATGGCCTTGAGGGATTCTGCGTCTGTAGCACGGGAGTATTTGCCGCCCGAGACGCTTGCTATGCTCTCGAGAGTCTTCTCATCCAGCTTCGTGAGGACCGGCCTTCCGTCCCTTCCGACAGCGTATCTCTTGCCCCACCTCTTATCATAGATCGGGATCTTTGCACCGCCCTTCTTGCCAACGCCAACGCAGTAGATCTTAACGCCCATGGTCTTCGCCATCTCGGCGGCCGTGAGTGGCTCAATCTCTCCTGCGTTGTTTTCTCCGTCAGTCAGAAGCACGATGATCTTCGACTTGGCCTTTGATTCCCTGAGCCGATTGAGTGCTGTCCCGAGAGCGTTACCTATCGCGGTCCCGTCCTCGACCATGTCGAAATCGACCGACTCGAGAAGAGAAAGCAACATATCGTGGTCGAGTGTCAACGGGCATTGAGTGAAGCTCTGACCCGCGAAGCTGACGAGAGCAATTCTGTCGCTCGTTCTGCTCTTGATGAATTCCGCCACGACCTCCTTGGCCACATACAGGCGGTTGTTGGGCTGGAAGTCCTCCGCCCGCATACTGCCGGATATATCGAGCACGAGAACGATATCCCTGCCCATTTCGCTGACTGGCTCATCATAGACCACAAGCTGGGGTCTGGCTGCTCCGATGATCAAGAGAGAGAGCGAGATCAGAAGCAATAGCAGCGCAAAGAGGTATCTAAGTGGATACTTGGGACTCCTGAGGCCGGAGAAGAATGAGGTCACGTGGGAGTATCTGAGGGTGGCCGAGGTCAAGTGGGAGAGCCTGATTCGCGCAAACCACAGAAGGGGAACAAATATCAGTAGCAGCAGAAAATGAGCGCTCTCAAATCTAAACACCTTCAACACCACTCGATCAAAGCGTCAGAAGACAACCGCGCCAGATTATTGGTCCGAAATAACCGCAAAATACCTCAATCTCGGAACAAATCAGAATCGGTGCGGTTTCAGGACTGACGGTTCGAGCGTGCGGCAGCACCGTGGAATTCTCTGCCAAGACTCTCTCGTAATCGGCCCGTGGGAGAGATGCCCCGGGGCCAATGAAAATTATCTGGTCCTACTCAGCTTTCTTCTCAGACGCTGATTTCTTCAGCATCTTCTCCGCGAGGGCTACTTCCTTTTTGCTTCCGAGGTACACTGGGCATCTGTCCTGAATGCTCTCAGGTTCGACATCCAATATTCGCATCGTGCCCTCACTCGCAGCGCCACCCGCCTTTTCGAGTATGAAGGCCATCGGATTGGCCTCGAACATCAATCGGAGTTTACCCCTCGGAGAGCCCTCCAGCGCAGGATATGTGAACAAGCCGCCTCGCTTCATGAGCACGTGATTGATATCGGGGACCATCCCGCCGCTGTATCGAAGCTTGTGCCCTCCGTTCTTCAGGGATTCGATCAGTGCAGCGTGGCCGGGGGAGTATTTCCTGGAATCTCCCCCCGGGCTGTATATCTTGCCCGATTCTTCCATCCTGATGTTCTCTCGGCTCAGAGTGTAAGAGCCCAGCGGATTGAGAGTGAACTCATGCACCCCGTTCTGAATCCCGACGACCATGGTTGTCCTGGGCCCGTAGAGCACGAAAAGGGCGGCAACCTGCTCTCTTCCGGGCCTAACGAGGTCCTCGCCGGGGTATATGGAGACGATGGTCCCAACGGCGAGATTGACGTCAACCAGCGATGAGCCATCGAGGGGATCGAAGCACACGGAGTACTCCCCCGGCTCGTTGAGGAAGGATGAGAATATGTTCTGCTGCTCTTCAGATGCCATGTTCACGACGAGGCCACAATTGCCCAGGCGACTGCTGATTAGCTCGTCCGACAGAACGTCGAGAGCCAACTGCTTCTCGCCAAAAACGTTCGTGGTCCCGGCAAAGCCGAGCTCCGTCATTTTGATCGCGTAGTCCACGTATTTCGAGGCCTCGGCGATCTCGCATATCAATCCTCTCAGGGTGCCCTCGACTCCCTGCTCGAAGAGGAAAGCCCGTAATGTCCTGATTTTCTTATTGAATGGCATAAATCGGCTCCTTTGCTCAGATACACTCGGGCCTTTTGAGTGGGACGTCAACTCTCCTGACCTCGATCGATACTAGCTGCTGTGTGTTTAGCGCCCCCAGTTTCTCGAACATGAATTCGAACCTGTCCTGTAAATCCCTGCAGATTGCATCTCTGATGGACCGCTCCATGCTCCACAGCTTTTTCTTGAAGGGGCCAAATCCCTTCTTGCGGGTCTTGTATATGAACTGCTCGGATGTCTGATCCTGTTTGCGCTCGTTGGTTAGATTCTTGTGAATCCAGGCGTATATCTCGTTCTTGAGGTCCTTCGGGAAGGCCTCGTGATCGTAGATGGTATTCTGGAAGCCAGTAGCCAGATGAATTTCGGCAGTCTCTACCTCCGGGAACTTGTCGAACAATTCGTCGGGAAGCGTTGAGGCGCCGTGCTGAACAGCACCCGCCAGGCCGTAATCCTCTCTGCAGATAGCGGATAGGCTCTCCAGAGTATCGAAGTCCAGAGCGACCTCGGCGATGCTGCCGTCGGGAAGCGGCACTCCGCCGTGGGCCGTCCCCGTCTGAATCGCCATCTTGCTTATTCCGACAAGTTCGGGGCCCCGTTCGCCCAGCTCCTCAAAGAAGCCTTCCATATAGGCGGCAAGTTCCTCTGCAGTGCTGTTCTTTCCGCCCACTTCGCCGATCTCTCCACCGAGAGATATGCTCACGTCCTCGGGTTCCTTGCTGCGGACGTACGCACAGAGCTCAGCAGCCAGGGCGAAGTTGTCGCGCTGCTGCTCGAAGACGGTTTCCTTGGAGAGGTCAACGAGCGTCGAAGTGTCGAGATCTATATTGAAGAATCCACCGGCTATCGATTCGTCAATCAGGTCCTTCAGCTGCTGAATTTCACGTTCGGGCTGAGTGCGATAGGCCTTGGCTTTTACTTGATAGTGGTCGCCCTGCATGAAGAGAGGCCCCTGAAATCCCTCTTTGATCCCCGCGGCAGCAACGACGGCGGTGTATTCCATCGGTCGCTGCATGGTATATCCGATCTCCGATTTGGCAATCTCGAAGATCATCGCGCCGACATGGAGTTTTTTGCGAGCGCGGAATATCGCCCTTGCGACATCATACGTCAGTCCGCGGATATTAACCGCCGGAACAGTCACCCCTGAGAACTCTTCGCGACCGCGTGCCTCATACAGCTCCTGAATAGATGCGAGCCAAAGCCCGAGCTTATTCGCAGATTCAATTACTATCCATCGCGCCGCATCTCTCGTCTCGTGGTGCTCCGCGAGTGCGGCGGTGAATGCAAGTTCATCGATCAGGTCCCCCCTGAGTCGCTCCGGATCCAGAACTTTGAATCCGCGTTCGATATCAACGATATTTCTGATTGCGTCCTTCAGATTCGCAATACTCTCAAAGACCATGGTTCTGACCTCCCGCTATGTTGCTGGATTCCCAAGCGGCACGGATTATAAGCTTGGAATATGATAAGACAACTTATTGGGCTAAGTCAACACGGATAAGGCGATTGATGCTCTTAGGAAATTGCGTGATTTGGAAGGAGCGCCCTGTCCTCGGATTTCAGCAGACACTTGAGAAGAGGTGGCGTCTCGACCGCTCTAAGAGCGGTTCTGCATCTTTAGATGCTCGAACAGCGCCCTCTGAATGAGTGCCGCACGATGGAATTTCACCCAGTCAGACTCGAAAAATTCTCTTCGGACCGCGAACGTCCGCCCGAGCGTCCAGCCTCTATCCCATTCGTCCCAGTCGAGCTCATCGGGGCTGTTCTCAAATGCCGTGCGTCGGAATGCAAGCCGGTCGTAGCATAGGTGCTCTCCACCATCATCAAAGAACAAGTCACCGAATTCGGACTCCCAATGCTCGCACTTGTTACGGGTCAGGCTCTTGTTGTCATCCTGGTCCTCACAATCGGGGCGTTTTGCCAGACACCGTTTGACTCGATCGCCTATTTCCTCCCACGGCTTCGGGCTAAGTCCATGCTTGCCTGCAGCCAGGACCAGTTTCCTGAAGCAGGCCTTCGCGGCTTGGTAGAATTTCTCCGGATTGCTCACAGTCGGGACCTGTTTGCCTGAGCGTTCATATTCCCAAACGACCCATGATTGGTCGGGGATATGGCCGGCCTCTATGTGG
>JAFGIT010000183.1 GCA_016929465.1 Candidatus Coatesiibacteriota bacterium
AGCTGTAGCCATTTTCATCCGGGATTGAGCTATTCCCGGAGATGATGCAGCCCTCCAGCCACGCGTCTGCGTTCGCGTCGAAGTGAATCCCGCCGCCCATCCAGGCGCTGTTTTCGGTTATCGTGCAATACTGCATAATAACCTCAGAGCAGGCTGCGAATAGCACGCCGCCGCCCTTGCCGTCAGTACCCGTGCCGTCTGCCTCGCCGCCCCGAATCGTCACGCCCTCGATCGTGAGGTTACCGGCGTCGGCACAATAGATGACGTGGTTCGCGGATTGCTCGGCGTCGATTGTGACCGAGTTCACACCACCACCCACAATCGAGACGTAGTCCTCCATCTGAAGTGGGAATTTCTCTCCGTTCGAGGACGGTGAATAAGTGCCATCCTCCAGGTGGATGATGATGGGATCCCTTGCGGTCCCGCGGATGGTGCTCAGCGTGTACGTTATCGTCTTGCAGGGCCAGTTCGGTGATGCCCCCGTGTTGACATCAGAGCCGTATCTCGCGTCAACGTAGTAATCGGCCGCAAGGACGATGCCGATCGTCGCAACCAAAAGACAGATTATCCCAATCAAGATATAGATAGACCGCATTTTCCCCTCCATGTATAGATAGACGTTGAATTCAGGATTTAGGCCAAGAATAGCACGTACGGCAGGATTAATTCAACGAGGTCTTGAGAGAAACCAGTTTTCCGATACAGCCGGACATGGAGGAATCGGAGATATTTCCAACAGAGCCGCCTTATGACGGCGCGATTACTCGGTGCGAGGGCCTGACCGATGCCGGTAGGCAACACGCGCCTATAGTGACACAGAGGCGTCACACGCTGCCATGAGATAGGTAAGTGAAAGGTCATCTGTGTCGATCGCAGCCCTAACACCTTGCGCGAGCGTGGCCTTCTCGGCAATATGCCCAAATGGCAGGCCGGAAACGACCGGGTAACCACAATCCAGGAACCTCTCCTCGAGGACCTCCTCTACCGAGAAAGAAGGCCCATCTCGGCGTGGAATACAGTCAACGAATGCGCCGAGAAGGACGCCCGACAATCCCGACAGGACGCCCGACAGTTCGAGCTGCGTCAGGTAGCGGTCGATTCTGTAGGGCGGCTCATCGATGTCCTCCAGGAATAGGACAGCGTCTCTCATATCGGGGAAATGCTCCGAGCCCAATAACGAGACCAGCACCGAGAGACAGCCGCCGATTAGAGTCCCCTCAGACCTGCCATGCGACAGGATTTCGACGCTATCTGGCAGTGGAGCAGGGAAGAGGCCGGTGCCTGGCTCCGCGCTCAGGGCAAGCATCATGTGGTCGAGTTCTTGCTGGGCGGACGCTCCGGAGAAATCCAGCGAGACGACGGGCCCGTAGAACGAGACCAACTTGTTCTCCGAGAATAGCGCAAGCTGAAGGGCTGTTGCATCGCTATATCCGACCAGTATCTTGGGATTCTGCCTGACAATACCGTAATCGATATACGGGAGTATTCGTGCGGAGCCGTAGCCGCCCCGGGCGATGAAGATCGCCTCGATCTCGCGGTCCTCGAACATCAGGTTGAAGTCCGATGCCCTCTGCCGATCAGTTCCGGCGAAGTATCCGCACGATTCAAAGAGATGCGGCGCCAGCTTTATCCGGTAGCCCTTTTCCTCGAGAAAGCGGCATGCCTTCATTGTCGCATTTCTATCGACCGGCCCGCAAGGCGCAACGATGCCGATCATGCCCCCAGGGCGAATTGGCGCAGGTCTTAATATGGGCTGCATCTCATTTCATCTGGCTATTTGTGGCGGCACCCTCATTCGAAGAAAATGAGAGAATACCAGTTCTGCTTCTCCGACCCCGCGGGGTCTCTGAGCGTCTTGATCGGCAGATTAAGGCCATGTGCCGTTGCGAAGACATCGATGCCCATTCCCTGCATGGCAGGTCTGGCTCGTTCGGGCGCAACACAGGGCTTGCCCTTTTGATACGCACAGGTCTCGCAGATTATACAGTCGCTCATGCTGAACGCGAAGTAATAGCCATCGACGTATGCCTGGCTCTCGATGGCGAATGAGATGTCTTGAGAGCCCTTCTGGTTGTCCGAATGGACGATAAGTGCCCATGAGTATCTCTTGAGAACCGGCTCCGCCTCCCATGGCATCAGGGCCTTGGGCGCCGATGGGCATACCCAGCTGTTATTCCAGCCATCGCATCCATACATGCACTTCAATATCGTCCTGTGGTCGAATACGACGCTGTCGATGGAGATGATCAGAGCATCTAGCGCTCCCAATTGAAGAGCGCGTTCGGCGTAGATGCGATAGACGTTTCTCGCCTGTTCGAGGCTATTTGGTATCTCTGGCTTTTGCATTGTCTATTCGAACCACCTATTTCATTTCTTCTCGGAGGCTGATTTGAGCCTGCGATACGAGGGAGTATGGATCGGATGAGAGAGGTCCGCACGATTCACCTGTTCAATCGAGTAAATCCGCTCTAGCGCCATAACCTCGGCTTGTGGCTCCAGAAGATTGCCGAATTGCGTGGCTATCAGCGTGGCGGTGATTGTGTCGCCGGCCTTCTCGTCCAGCTTCGTCCCGCAGAAGATCCTCGCCCTCGGACTTACCGCGCTCGTTATCCTGGACTTCAGCTCCACTTCGTCCGATTTCATCACCTCGTAGCCGATGGTCGTAATGAGGAGAATCGCCTGGGCGCTCTCCATCGGGGGATGGTCAACCAGACTATTGCGGAGCAAGTTGTCCACGATCTTGTCCACTTTATTTATGCCCGAACCGGTCGCCTCGGCGACGACCATCATCCCTCCATCTCTGATGACGGCCCTTATGGAGCCGAAATCGATAGGGACCTCCGATGGCAGAAATACCAACTCCGCGACACTCGACATGATGTTCGTCAGAAGGTCATCTCTCAGTTTCAGAGCCTCATAATATGTGATCTCGTTGGTCAACGAGAAGAGCCTGTCGTTTGGTATGACTATTATGCTATCTGCGCTCGCCC
>JAFGIT010000184.1 GCA_016929465.1 Candidatus Coatesiibacteriota bacterium
CTCTCGGCGAGAGGCATGCCCTCCACCAAGAGGCTCAACACAATTATTAGAGTACTTGAATAAAACTAGAGAGGGGAACATACAAGGCACGCAAGGAAACCGCCCTGCGCACTTAGCTTCCTAGGCCCTTAGGGTCGACAGGACCTTGACTATCTCGTCATCCGGGATGGGCTCCGACAGGAAGGCGCCGCCGAATTCGCGGAGCAGGATGAACCTGGGCACCCCATTCTTTGCCTTGCCGTCATTTCGCATTTCGGGCAGAAGCGAGACGAGGTTGATCTCGTCAGATAGATGCGTCGGCAGCCCAGCCATCGCTATCAATTCGCGCAGGGCATCGACGAGGTCGGGCGCTAAAAAGCCAAGATTGCGCGACAGGATCGCCGCGCCGTGCATACCGATTCCGAGCGCTGTCCCGTGCGGCATGCGGTAATCGGTCACCTTCTCTATCGCATAGGTGATCGTGTGGCCCCAATCGAGAACGAGTCGCTCTCCTGAAAGGCCGATCTCGTCACGCTCGATTATCCCGATCTTGATGCGATTTGCCTCCATGATGTATTCGAGCGTCTTGTCCAGGTCTCGCGCTGCAATAGCTGGCATATCGGCTTTCAGCCGATCGAAGACGCCTCCGAGGCCTACGACCTTGTTGATTATCTCCGATATCCCATTGATGTATTCGGCGTCGGGCAATGTCTCAATGCACATAAGGTCCTGGATGGCTGCCTTCGGCTGGTAGAACGTCCCGATGAGGCTCTTTCCAAGCGGGTGATCAACGGCACATCCCCCGATGCCGATATCGACCTGTGAGAGCAGGGAGGTCGGGACCTGGATGAATGGGATCCCCCGCTTAAAGGTCGCCGCGACGTAATCGGTGAGATCCTGAATTACCCCGCCGCCGAGAGCGATTATGCAGGCCTCACGGTCCATCCGTGCCTTTGCACACTCAACATATAGATCGGCCACCGTCTGCAGGTTCTTGTGCTGCTCCCCCTCGGGTATCAGCGCCCAGTGAACCTCCCGTCCGGCAAGCGCCTTCTTGAGCCGCTCGCCCTGTAATTCCCGGATTGCCGGATTGCTGACGACCAGAATACTGCCGGTTAGCGCTTTCTCCTCGAGCACTCCCGGCAAAAGGCCAAAGATATCCCGCCCGTAGTGGAGGCTGTAGGAGCGACTTCCGAACCTAGCGGGGAGTAGTTGGCAGTTGGCAGTTGGCGGTTGGCAGTCAGTCATCTCTGTGACCTGCAAGGTGTTGAATGAAGCCCGTTATCTGACAGAATCATAGCAAAGTCAGTGTATAGATGAACAATCCCAACCAGAAGAGCAAGGCAACAGTCGGGGCAGCTACGGAAAATGCAACCAGCTTGGGCCCCGCGCAAAACTCCTTGATCTCCTTCTCCCAGAGGCTCAAGCGAAGTCGGCGGCGTTCCCGATTGCGTTTGAGAACCGATGCCAAACTGAGGGCAGAGAAAATAAGGAAGGGTGGGGCAATAATCCGCAATATCGTATCACTTCCCAGCCAAAACGCGGCCAAAGTGGAGAACATAACTAAAATCTGCATGAGGGAAAAGAATACCGCTCCGAATAGCACTCTGCCCTCCGAATGAAAGAACGCATAGGCACGAAGCGTCTCCGCCGGACTTGCCTTGGGGCTCTCGAGCTCCGATTCACCCACTTCGCTAGACATCCTATCATGCACCACGATTGTTGGAGATGACTTCGCCATGTTTATTCATGCTTTCGAGATAGGCGCAGATTGCTTCTTTCGCCATAGCGGGGAGTAGTTTGCAGTTGGTAGTTGGCGGTTGGCAGTCAGTCATCTCTATGACCTAAAAGGTATTGAATAAAGCCCGTTATTAATTTTGAGATCAGGCTCAGATGTTCATATAGCTCATCAAACACTTGCTGATCAATATAACCTAGATCAAGAGCAATGTAGAGATGACTCTTCGTCTCGGAAGCCGAGGCCAGTGCAATAGTCAAGAAATTGGTGAAGTCCTTCTTGGTCTTGCGGTTGAATCCCTCGGCAATATTCGCCATGACAGAGATAGCGGAGCGACGAATCTGATCTCTGAGGGCGAAGTCGCGAGCGAATTGCCCATCCATCGTCAGGGCATATATTCTGGCAGTCAGCTTCCTTGCCTCCTGCCACGACTTAATGTCCTCGAATTTGGCTATCTTCACCGTCTCTCCTCAACTGCCAACCGCCAACTGCCAACCGCCAACTGCCAACTGCCAACTGCCAACTGCTAACTGCCAACTGCCAACTGCTAACTGCCAACGGATTCTCTATTCTATTTCCTCGAGCAGCTCCTCCACGGCCTTCTTCAGCTGGTTGTCGTCTGTCGTGCTGTAATCCTGCTCGGGCGGATTCTCGACGTAGATGTCCGGCTGCGCGCCAACGCCCTCGATCTCCTTGCCATCTATCATGCATGCCCGCCACCGGGGGATAAGAACGAATGTCCCGTCCAACAGCGTTGCGCCGCCGCTGACGAAAATCACGCCTCCATAGGTGGGCACACCGACCAGCTTGCCCAGGCCGAGCTCCTTGAACGAATTCGGGAACACCTCGGCATCACTATGTGAATACTCGTTTATCAGGACCACGACCGGCTTGCGCCAGTTGAATCTCGGCTGCATAACCTTGAGGGCCCTTTCCCTGTCCTCGAAATAGAAGTAGACGTCTCGCCCCAATACCGAGAGCAGCTCATCGTGCAGGTTCCCGCCGCCATTGAAGCGAACGTCGATGATGAGGGCGTCTTTGTCCTTCAGGTCATGCGTCAGATCTCGCAGGAACTCCTTATAGGGCTCTTCCCCCATATACTGGACGTGTGCGTAGCCCACTTTGCCGCCGCTAAATCTCTCGGCGAGGGCCTTGCGTGTCTCGACCCAGGCCAGATAGACCTTCTCCCTGATATTTCCCCAAGAGCATGGCATGACGGTCACGAGCTCCGGCTTGCCGCGACCTCCTCTCAAGACCTCGAGGTCGATATATTCATCGACTTTCCCCGTGAAGAGCGCAAATGGATTGCTATATCTGCCGATTTGAACTCCATCGACCGAAAGTATGACATCACCTACCGCAATTTCGCTGCCTGGTAAGTTCGTCGGGCCATCAGGAATCACCCTGGACACCTTGAGCCCCTTGCCTCGCCAATTTCCGTCGAAATCGAGGCCCAATTGCCCCGTTTCCTCGAAGTCGGGATCGCGAGGCCCCCACACGCCAAGATGCGATGCGCGGAGCTCGCCGACCATCTGCGACAGGATTATCCTGAATTCATCCGGCGTCGCAGCGGTGTCGAGCATGGGGCGATATTTGTCCTTGATGGCGGCCCAGTCAACTCCGTGCATATCCTTATCATAGAAATAGAGGTCCATCGCTCGCCATGCTTCATTGAACATCTGAAGGCGCTCTGCATCGTGGTCTATTGTCATTTTTGCCATATAGGATACCGGTCTCATCATGCCGTTCGGCATCAGATTCATGATCATGCCGCCTCCGCTGAGCGCGAAGAATTCCTTGCCCTTCGCGTCCCAGACTATCTGGCGAGGGTAGAATCCAAAGGACGTCAGTTGCCTGGTCTTCTTACCGAACTCATCCACGATGAATATGTCTCTCTTACCGAAAGCATCGGAGCCGTAGGCGTAGGTCTCGCCGTCCGGAGATGCTGCCAGCGGCCAGGAACGGCCTTGAGTGCGAGAGATTCTCATCGCCCGGAGGTGGATGTCATCGAAATCGAATGGCAGTGGCGTTCTCTCCTTCCCTGGCTTCCCAGCCCCTTCTTTCGGCTTTCTCCATTTCTTGAGGAAATCAAATAGCTTTGGCTTCTTGGATTTTTCTGACTTCTTGGCCTCGGATTTTTTCCTGCTCTTCCTGTCTGGTTTCTTGACGGCCTTCTCGTCGTCCTCCCCATCTCGCCTGGCCCTATACTCCTCCTCATCCTTCTTGGTCAAGAATACATGCCACACGTCGTAGTCGCTGTGCTTTTGCCATAGTGTGTTCTGGTTCGAGAGAAAGACTATTCTCTTTCCATCATCGCAGAGGCGGGGACCAAAGTCCCAGGCGGGGTTCTTCGTGATATTGTGCAGTTCTTCACCGTCAACTGAGACTATGAATATATCGCTCTGCCACCCGTCACACATCTTCGAAAAGACGAGGAAGTCTCCTTTTGGCCCCCACGAAACGTCCTCAATGAACGGTCCCTTTACGAGCAACTTGCTGTTTTTCCCATCCGAGTCCGCCACCCAGAGGTCGCGCCTCCCCGCCAGATACGCTATCTTCTTGCCATCTGGAGACCACACCGGGGCATACTCGAGTTCCTCAGTGGCAATTAGCGGGGTGATTTTGCGGTGCCTGGAGCGAGAGAGCTGCTTCTCCTTGGGATCGCTCGACTCCACGACGAAAATGTCGTCATTCCCATTCCGGTCGGAGGAGAACGCCAGTTTCTCGCCCTTCGGATGCCAGGCGATGTGGCTCTCCCGCGCTGGGGTCTCGGTCAGATTCAGCCACTTCTTCGGTTCGGATGACGCCATCGCAAATACATCTCCGTGTACCACGAAGGCAATTTCTTTCCCATTCGGTGATAATGCCATCTCGGTAGCCCCACTTCTGAATGCCTCATGCTCGAGCGGCGTCATCTTTCGATCGGTCGGGGCTTGAATATCGACTTTGTGGTGGCTCCCGGTGGTGGCATCTACGGCGTATATCTCCGCGTCCAACTCGCAGACGATCGTGGAGCCATCGCCTGAAATTCGAGCATGAACCAGCCCATCTGCCCCAAAATCGGACACCATCCGTGCGTCGCCGCCATCGATAGGTTTTGCCCAAATATTCGAGGCGTCATCGCGGTCGGAAATGAAATACACATCGCTGCCATCAGCCGACCACATGGGATCGCTATCGCGGCCGTCGAATTTGGTCAGCTGCACAGCGGCCTGGCCTTCCTTCAAGGACTTGAGCCATAAGTCGAGGTTTGCGCTGCCATGATAGCCCCTGCTCCACCAGGGAACTCCGCCTCTGATGAAAGCCAAGGTCTCGCCGTCGGGTGAGAGCGAGGCACTTCGCGCGGAGCAGTCGATGAGCCTGACAGGCAATCC
>JAFGIT010000185.1 GCA_016929465.1 Candidatus Coatesiibacteriota bacterium
GAAGCCGAGATTGAGCCGGATTCATATGGGGAAATCTCGGATGAGGCGATCCTCGCCAAAATGATGAAATATCAACCGGAAGATTTGGTGGTGCGGATTCCGCCGAAAGGGCGCAGCTCGATCAAAGTGAGAATAGTGCAAGTCAGGAAGGCCAAGCCTCATCCGATCGAACCCGACGACCGCCTCTAATTTGAGTTGATCCATGACAGAGCATCAGGAATCGGGAAATTGGTATCTGGAAGTTGGCAATTGCGCCCCTATCGAGCAAGGAGACTTCGTCCTTTCCTGTCCCGTCTTGATCCCCACCGGCGAGCAAATAGACGGCGAATTGACGGCTATCGAGGATCAATATGATGTGATTGTCTTGAGTCAATCATGCGACCTTGTCGCCCAGAAACCTAAGATTGAACTTGTTTTGGTATCTCCCGTATGGGCCCTCTCGCGATTCTCTGGAACCAAAGGTGGATTCTATGCATCAAAGGAGGGCAAAGAGGCTATCAGACGCGGCAACGCCCCCGGCTATCATATGCTCAGCAAATGCGGTATCCCATGCTTCGACGACGAGTTCCTTGTCGTCGATTTTCACAATGTTTATGGTGTGTCTTTTTTATCGCTGATAACCATGCTGAAGAAACAGGACAAGAGGCTTCGCCTTCGCCCGCCATATAGAGAGCATCTGTCCCAAGCCTTTGCTCGATTTTTTATGAGAGTAGGACTCCCCGCCGACATCCCGCCTTTCAGATAGCCGCCAGGGACAGATGACATTCAGACTTTCTCGGGTCGCCTTATCGGGCCTATTTGACTAACTGCCTTCATTGTCGCTAATCTTCAGGCACATTTGCGATGTGATCGAAGATGGTTGTGCCATGCTTATCAGGAGATGCGAATTGTGACGAAAGTGCTTGTTATTGGCTCAAAGGGGATGCTCGGGAGGGACCTTTGCGTCCGACTTCGCCAGGAATTCGAGGTGGTGGAGGCGGATATCGAGGAGGTCGATATTCGAGACCACGCCGCAACCTGCAAATTAGTGTCAAGCATCAAGCCTGACGAGGTTGTCAACGTGGCAGCATTTACCGACGTTGATGGTGCAGAAATCCGCCCCTCGCTCGCCTACGAAATCAACGCCGAGGGCGCAGGAAATGTAGCGAAAGCCGCAAGCCAGATTGGTGCGAGATGCACCTATATCGGGACTGACTTCATCTTCGCAACAGACAAGGGCAAGAACGCCCCGTATGTGGAGGACGACGAGCCGCGACCAATGGGCGTTTATTCCCGCTCGAAGCTAGCTGGTGAGCTCAACGTCAAGCGATATGCCGATAGATTTCTCATCATCAGAACCGCATGGCTTTTCGGATTACACGGCAAGAACTTCATAGATGCGATTCTGAAAAAGGCAAGGGAATCCGACCTTCGGGTCGTTGATGACCAGGTCGGATGCCCGACGTTCTCGATTGACCTATCGGAGGCCATCGCCCGTCTGCTGAGAACGCAAGATACGGGCACTTTCCATTGCTGCAATGCCGGCAGTTGCTCGTGGTGCGAATTCGCCAGGGCAATAGTCGGGATGGCCGGCTTCGATAAGGTCGAAGTGTCACCGATTAGCACGGAGGAGCTGAATCGCCCTGCTCCGAGACCAGCCTACTCAGTGCTCAACACGGACAAATTGCTCGAGAAGACGGGCTTCAGAATGCCACCCTGGGAGGACGCCCTGGGCAGATATTTGAGGCTAAGAGAGGAGCGGCAGAGATGAGCATCGACGGGAGCGAGATCAGGCTCTGCGTGACCGGAGCATGTGGCCGGATGGGTCGGATGGTGCTGGAATGTGCAGCAGAGGGGAATCGGTATCGGGTGACCGGGGCGACGGAGCGCGAGGGCCATCCGCTGTTGGGAAAGCCAATCTCAGAGATCACCGGTATCGACGCAATCGATGGCGTGGCTTTATCTTCGGACATCGTGCCCCTGCTGGCAGATGCGGACGTGATAGTAGACTTCACGGCACCGGACGCATCTGTGGCCAATTTCCGGCTTGCGGTCGAGCGTGGAAAGGCGATTGTCATCGGCACGACCGGGCTCTCACCTTCCCAGGTCGAGGAATTTCACTCCCATTCGAGCGAGGCTCGATGCGTCTTCTCTCCGAACATGAGCCGCGGCATGAACCTCATGTTCCTCTTGGCAAGGCTGCTGGGCAATTCTCTCGGTGATTTCGACGTCGAGATCATCGAGGCTCATCATCGGCACAAGAAAGACTCCCCGAGCGGAAGCGCTCTTCGGATTGCGGAGAATGTTGCTGAAGGCAGACAGGTCAATCTGAATGATTTCGCGGTCTTCGGACGGCATGGCAAGACGCTCGACAGACCGCAAGGACAGATTGGGATGCACTCGATCCGGGGCGGCGGAATCGTCGGTGAACACACCCTTCTCCTGGCAGGAGACGGCGAGCGACTCGAGGTGACGCATCGCGTGGAGAGCCGGCGGACATTCGCACTCGGGGCACTGATGGCTGCAGAATTCGTCTCAAAGGCTAGTCCCGGCATCTATTCGATGCTGGATGTTCTTGGTCTCTCGAATCTTCTTAACCAATTATCTCGGAAGGCCTAGAGGTGCGGATTTGGGGCTAAGAGCTGTCATATTCGACCTGTACGGAACGCTGATCGACCTGTTCGAGTGGAGCGATGAGCAGGATGTTCTCGCCAGAATGGCGGACATACTCTCTTTGCCAGCGGCGGAATTTCAAAAGACATGGACCGAGACCTATCCGGAGCTCGTTACCGGAGCATTTCATGATGAGGTGGCCTATATTGGAAACCTGTGCGACAGGTTAGGAGCTAAGCCTGGGGACGAGAAACTCAGTGTCGCACTCGCAATCAAGCATGAATTCACCAGCGGCCTCATTATCCCCAGGTCTGACGCGGAGGAGACACTGAACAGACTAAGAGCAGCTGGTCTTAAGCTCGCCTTGTTGACGAACTGCAGCCCTGAGGTCCCAGGATACTGGAATAGGACTGCTTTGGCACCTTTGATGGATGCCGCGATATTCTCATTTCAAGTGGGCTGCAAGAAGCCGGACCCCAGGATATACAATTTGACCTGCGAGAGATTGGGGGTAGGCCCCGAGGAGTGCGTCTTCGTGGGTGATGGCGGCAACCGCGAGTTGGAGGCCGCAGATGAAGTTGGCATGACCTCGATTATGATCAGGACTCCGGAGGACCACATCTACAATCCGCGTCGGACTGCCTCGGATGGCTGGGCCGGCCGGAGAATCGCGCACCTGATGGAGGTAGCCGAAATTGCCATCCGATGAAAGGCCGGACCGGGAGATTCCCTATGACACGCTCTACGAGGCGAAGGAGTACTACTGGGGCAAAAAGCCCTCTTCCTCGTGTGAGAAGCTGCTCGAGATATTCGGGCCGATAGAGGGGCGACCGAAGCTACTTGATCTTGGTTGCGGCGAGGGCAGAAACGCCATCCACCTGGCGAAGCACGGCTTTGAGGCGACCGGCCTGGACAAATCGAGGAACGGTCTTAAGAAGACGCTAGAGCTCGCGAGCTCGGTCGGTCTGGAGGTCAAGACAATTTTGGGGGACATAAAAGACTGCCGGCTCGCCAGCGGGTGGGATGTGATTTTCTCAACGGGAACCATACACTACCTCCCCCCGGAGATGAGGGAGGAACGCTTTGCGCATTTCAAAGAGGTGACGGTGGGAGGCGGCGTGCATGCGATATCGGTCTTCGTGAAGAAGCCCTTCATCCCAAGGGCTCCAGATGGAAACTCAGCAGCGCCCAGCTTTCGTTCTGGCGAGCTACTCGGCTATTACTGGGATTGGGAGATTCTGTTCTGCACAGAGGAGATATTCGACTGCAACTCCGGAGGTGAACCGCACAAGCATGCGGTCAATAGAGTCGTCGCCAGGAAGGTCTAAGGGATGTGGCACGGCTTCGAGGCCCATCGCAAGGGCGAATCACCCTCGAAGGGGCGTTTTTTTGCATTGTAGATTTCATCACTTAATAGGAGGGACCCGATGGAGACACTCGAGTGTATTCGGACGCGGCGTAGCATACGGAAATTTCTGGACAAGGAAGTGCCGCAGGATATCATACGCGAGATACTCGAAGCTGCAAGATGGGCACCTTCGGGGGGAAACAAGCAGCCCTGGCGCTTTGTCGTGACTCAGGACAGGGAGAAGATCAGGACATTCGATCCCTACTTCCACCAGCCATGGGTAGAACAGGCACCGGCCGTACTAGTCGCGTGTGCGAATCCTCACGACACGTGGGCAACCTATGATGAACGTGACGATTGCTTCGTGATGGACACATCTGCGGCAATCCAGAACGTCCTCTTGGCGGCACACAACCTGGGCCTCGGCGCGGTCTGGATATTGAGCTTCAGCCCGAAGGCCGTTCGGAAGGCTCTGGGAATACCCCCTCACATTCGGGTGCTCTCGATAATCCCCCTCGGCTATTATGACAGGGATGATGAGACCGAATTCGCTGGAAAAAAGGTCAGCAATAAAGGTTCTCTTCCGAGGAGGCCGGCTGAGGAGATATTTTTCATCGAGGAGTATGGTGCTCCGCTCTGAGAGTCGAGTGGGTGGCTATTTTGCCTGAAAGATGAGTATACAGATTGCTCCTTCTTGCCCATCCAAAGCCTCTTTTATACTCTCAGAATAGCTTGACTGCCTTGGCGCCTCGATGCTATATGTAACGTAGATGCTATTAGGACAAGTTATCATTGCTTACGAAGTTGCGAAGCAAGCGCAAGAATGTTTGAAAAAAGTACAAAGAGGAGGAAAGCATGACATCAAAGCTCGCGTTGTTTGCCGCTTTGACAATCCTTTTGATAGTCCCGTCATTGGGGCTTTGCCAGTACCCGACTCCATTCAATGACGGGGATATCGCGCCTGACTTCACGGTCCAGAATCTGGACGAGGAGTGGGTGAGTCTCTCCGATTGGTCCGGCAAGATAGTCGTCATGGATATGTGGGCGACCTGGTGCGGACCGTGTGTTGCCGCAGTCGGCATTTTAGAGAATGATATATGGCAAGTCTATAAGGACCGTGGCCTCGTTGTCTGGGGCGTTGACATCAGTCCAAACAGGGATACTCTGGCTAAGATCAAGGATTTTGCAGAGCAGCAAGGTCTGACATATCCCCTCGCGCTGGATGTCAACTATGAAACCCAGCCTTATTCAAGCGGATATGTACCCACCATGTACATCATCGACCGAAAAGGTGTGGTGCGCTATGGCGAAGTTGGCTTCAATAAGACCGCTGTCATCTCGAAGATAGAAGAGCTGCTTGAAGAAGACCCGGTTGGCCCATCATTCGATCTGAAAATCAATAAGATGGATGTGACCCCATACGTGCCCGGCGACTTCATGAACATCTCGGCAGATGTGACCAATCCTGGAGATGCACTTCCTGTCAACATCTTCATTGCTGTCGAGATCTTCGACGAGTTCTTTTTCTGGCCGAGCTATAGCAGTATGATGACACCCACGCCTTACACCCTTCCAGATAGCTTGGTGCTGCTCAACTACATGCTTGAGTCTATTGCCATACAGGAAGGTTGGCCCCCGATAGGCGATTACACCTGGTATGGTGTGCTCGCGAGCCCGCTTGACGGGGAGTGGATAACCGAGCCTTCAATAGTGCAGTGTAGCGTAGGCGTAGCGACGCCCTGACACCGAGGCTTTGACAAAGACAATTGGATGCCCGCCTTCGGCTGCCGCCGGAGGTGGGCTTTCCTTTTTAAGAGCTGAGTCTCCTTCCCACTTTCCTTGACATTTCTCTGATCTCTTACAACCTCTATACATCATATTGAGCGAATGGACGACATCTGTGAGGTAAATAAATGGAAAGCGTCAAGCAAAGGAAAGAGCGCCTTGCAGCAATATTCTTGATCCTGAAAAGCAGGTATCCTGATGCAAGGCTCGAGCTTGAGTTCAAGACTCCCCTGGATTTGCTCGTTGCGTCCATTTTGGCCGCTCAGTGCACCGATGAACGCGTGAATGAGGTGACCGGTTCGTTGTTCGAGAAATACAGAGCTGCCTCTGACTACGCGAATGCCGATCCGGCTCTCTTCGAGCGTGAGATTGGGAGCATCCCTCTCTTCAGGAAGAAGACGAGGAGCATCATCAATGCCTGCAAGGAGATCGTGCTGAACAACCACGGTGAGGTCCCTTCCGATATCGAGGCCTTGACTTCATTGAAAGGCATTGGCAGAAAGACGGCCAATCTCGTCATATCCAGCGCATTCGGGAAGCCGGCAATCGTGGTTGACACGCACGTCTATAGAATCTCGGGCCGACTCGGGCTATCCGCCGAAACAGACCGCGACAAGATCGAATTCGCGCTGATGGAGCTACTCCCGAGGGAGAACTGGTCTGAGTTTGGCCATCTGCTCGCGACGTTTGGAAGGGACATCTGCAGGGCTAGGGCCCCGAAGTGCCGCAGTTGCCCGGTCGAGAATCTCTGCCCACGCCTGAATTTACCTGGCGACTGAGCATGACAGAGCCGCTACATGACCCAATCATGCTCGATAACCTGCCGATGATCGCAGCTGATCGCGGCAAGTGCTCTCTGATATTGGCTCTGCAGGCCGCACTGAGATATCTCGGTCATGTACACGACTACGACTATCTCATGGGGCTCTCGGGGGCCGGATTCATATTCTATGCCGATCCGAGAAAGCCAAATGTCGCGGAGTGGGCAGATATGATGAGGGACCACTGGCTCGATGCCATCTCGGATGCAACGGGCCGCACGATTAGCGCGCTCGCAGCAGATGGCGATCACTTCGAACGGGACCCCGGAGATCACTTCCGAGCTCGGTTTGCAGAAAGCATCAGAGGGAATCTCGAATCGGGCTTGCCCTCGCTCGCGTACGGCTGCTTCGAGACCGCGCATTGGGATATCATAAGCGGAGTGTCCGAAGGCCGGCTGCTCTTGAGAAGTCTGCACAATCAGACCTCATCGACTGGCCTCATCGACCGGATTCAACCGTACGAGCAAAATACTACCTGGCCGTCAAAGATCATCTTAATCGGCGCTGAAAAGCCACTCTCCGATTCGCCGAGTCTGATAAGAAGATCAATCGAGATCGGCCTCGAAGTCGGCGGCATCGCCTGCAGTACCGATGATTTTCAGGTAACAGGACCTTCTGCGTTCAAGGCTTGGGCTGATATTCTGCTCAATGGCCGGAATTGTGCCCCTGATGAAGCCCACCAGCATTTGCGCGCAGTATTGCTCGATGCTAGGATCTCATTGGAGAGATTCCTGAGATGGGTGCAGAGCGAACTACCCTACGAAATAGGCAAAGAGATCAAGTTGGCCAGAGCGCAATTCGCGAAGTCGTACGAGGTCCTGCTTTCAATGAGTATCACGAAGAGCGACTTAGGGCAGGATGACAGAAGGTCGAAGATTGCGCATGATATAATATCTCTGAAGGAGATCGAAGCAGAGGCCTTCGGTCATCTGAAAGCAGCTTATGAGAAAAGCGATGGACTTAAACAGGTCAAGAGATGACCGCACGCATTGGACAATTCAGCTCGGACAGCTATTCTTGACGTATGATGAGCTGTTAAGCGAACGCCGCAGAATTGGATTGGATGGACCGAATATTGAATGAGACTGCACCGGAAATCTCGATAGTCATTCCCATGAAGGATGAGGCTGCGACGATCGGGGCGGTGATCGACGCGATCACCCATGCGATGAAAGGCCTTGAGGGGAAGTATGAAATAATCGCCGTGGACGACGGTTCGGTGGACGGCAGCGCAGACTTGGCTCTTAAGAGTGGAGCGAGAGTCGTATCGCACGAAGCCGGCAAGGGCTACGGAGCTGCTCTCAAGACCGGCATCGATAACGCCCTATATGGCATTATCGTCATAATCGACGGGGACGGAACTTACCCCCCCGAGCGCATCCCCGATATAATTGACGGGCTGTCATCTGCGGATATGGTCGTCGGCGCTCGTCTCAATGCTGGCGCAGCCGTTCCGGTTATGAGAAGGCCTGCGAAGTGGTTCTTGACCAAGCTCGCGAGTTTCCTTTCAGGCTTCAATATACTGGACCTGAATTCTGGATTGAGGGCGTTTCGACGCGACGTGGCCCTTTCCTATCTCGGCGTCCTACCCGATCGCTTCTCCTTCACCTCGACAATAACGCTCCTCATGATCGGGGATCGCCTGAAAATCAAATATATCCCGATCGACTACTACAAGCGTGAAGGGAGGTCCAAGATCGTGCCCAGCGATGCCTTCTCATTCTTGGTCCTCATCATCAGAACGATCATGTTCTTCAATCCATTGAAGATATTCTTCCCTGTCGGGCTCGTGCTGCTTATACTGGGGGGCGGCAAACTACTCACCGATTACATCATCTATGATCGGCTCTCGGGTACACCGATTCTATTCATCCTGACGGCAATTCAATTGTGGGGACTTGGCTTCTTGGCGGAACTCCTGCTGTTCCTCGAGCGAAGGCGAAAATAAGACACCCCATGTGCGGCATCTGCGGGATAATAGCTCCTCCCGGTTCTCGAATCGATGCCGGCCTCCTCGACCGGATGACCGACCTGATGCAACATCGAGGTCCTGACGAGAGGGGCGTTTGGATTAATCCGTCGAGGGATGCTGGCTTCGGCGCCAGGAGACTGAGCATAATCGGTATCGAGAACGGCTCTCAGCCGATTCTGAGTGAAGACGGCAAATGTGTGCTTGTTGCGAACGCAGAGATCTACAATTACAGGGAACTCAAGAGGGACCTGGAAGCCCGAGGCCACAGATTCAGCACCGACACCGACATAGAGGTAGTTCTTCATCTATACGAGGAGATGGGGCCGGATTTCCCTGGGATGCTCAATGGGATGTTCGCCTTCGCGATATGGGATGAAGGACGACGCTCTCTCCTGCTCGGACGCGATAGGCTGGGGATAAAACCCCTGTTCTATGCGCAACGAGAAGGGGGTCTCGCATTCGCCTCCGAAGCCAAGTCGATCATCTGTGCTCCCACCTTCTCGCGTGCAATCAACCCGCAGGCGATGCATGACTATTTCAGCTTCGACTATATACCGGGCGAGCAGACGATTTTCGAAGGTATCAGCAAAGTGGCACCCGGGTCCGTCCTGGTCCTGGAAAACCAGACCTGTCGATCGAGCCGGTACTGGGACCTCGAATTTCGGCCCGACACCAAAGTCAAGTCAATCTCCTTCTATTCAGAACGAGTGCGTGAACTCCTCGCCGCATCGGTGAGAAGGCGGCTTATGAGCGAAGTTCCTCTCGGTGTTCTCCTATCCGGAGGGATGGATTCGAGCGCAATCACGGCTCTAATGGCGAGAGAAAGCGCGGAGCGGATCAGCACTTTTTCGATCGGATTCGAAGAGGCGTCATTCGACGAGCGTGATCGCGCGAGAATCGTCGCAAGGGAATGCAACACCGACCATCATGAGTTGCTGCTTAGGCCAGGGGATGTACTGAATGTGCTCGATACTCAAATTCGCCATTTTGACGAACCCTATGCAGATGGAGCAGCCATTCCCACATACTTTGTCTGTAAGATGGCCGGCGAGACGGTGAGGGTCGTGCTCTCCGGCGAGGGTGGTGACGAGATCTTCGCTGGATACGACACCTACGCCGCATTCAACCTTGCACGCTACCTGCATCGGATGCCTTCATTCTTGAGAAAGCGAATCCTGAAGCCCCTGATCGACCTCCTTCCAGTCTCGGACAAGAAGGTTAGCTTCGATTTCAGGGCGAAGAGGTTCATTAGAGGCCTCTCCATGCCTGTCCCGGAGTCGCATTTGCTCTGGCGAATTGTGCTGACAGAGGCCGAGAAGCTGCGGCTATATTCTTCTGAATTCCTTCAGAGGGTGAAGATTGAGACCTCAGGGCGGATTTTCAGAGATATCTTCGATATGTGTGATGCTTCCGACGCCCTCAATAGGCTCCTTTATATCGACAGCAAGGTCTTTCTTCCTGATGATCTCTTTGTCAAGAACGACAGGATGAGTATGGCGCACTCGGTTGAGGCACGCGTTCCGATGACGGATCCAGACCTGGTCGAGTTCATGGCGACCGTCCCCGTTGAGCTGAAGATCAGAGGCCTGAGGAGAAAGTATCTTCTTCGAGAGGCTATGAGGGGAATTCTACCCTCGATACTCATTCAGAAGAAAAAAATCGGCCTGGACATGCCCTATAGTAAATGGCTCAAGAATGAGCTCTTCGATTTTATGAAGGATACGCTCAATTCACGGAAGTTCAGAGAATCGGGCCTGTTCGACCACATATACATAGAAAGCCTGATAGCCGAGCATGTCTCCAGACGTCGCAACAACGGCCGCGCCCTCTGGGGGCTTCTGAACTTCGCGCTCTGGTACGAAGCCTATATGTAACTTCGGGGCCTCGCCCTTACCTCATAGAGAATAGCGCTCGAAAAGCCTCGAGATTCTTCTCGTCGTCGCCATCCTCGGTGACAGGAGTCTCCAAAATGAAGGGCAGGTTGGTGAGTACGGGATGACCTGCAATCCTGCGAAAGCCGTCGATACCGATGCTGCCCTGACCGATGTGCCAGTGCCGGTCGATACGCGATCCAAGGGCCACTCTGGTATCATTCGTGTGAATGACCTTGAGCCTTTCCAGTCTCAGGTGTCTGTCGAATTCTTCCACTGTTCTCTCCAATCCGTCTCCGGACGCCACGTCGTACCCGGCTGCATACGCATGTGCCGTATCAAGGCACACGCCAAGTCTGTCCGAGAACTCCGAGCCTTCAATAATGCGAGCGAGCTCTTCGAATGAGGCGCCGATGATATTCCCTGATCCTGCGGTGTTCTCCAGTAGCAGCTGCGATGCGAAACGAGTCTCTAATATCTCATCCAGGCCCTCTGAGACCGCTCGGATCGCATCATCCAGGTCGCGCCCGCGGGAGGAACCGATGTGTGTGGCCACGTATTGCGCGCCAAGAATATCGGCCCTTTCGAGAGAATTCCTGATCGCGTCTCGGGAGTTCCGCACGAGCCGTCCATTTGGGCTTGCGAGGTTAATCAGATAGGGCGTATGGATGACTATCGCCTCGACGCCGTAGTCGGAAGCTAATTTCCTGAATTCATCGACTTCACCTGGGGCGAAGCTCCTGGCGCTCCAGCCCTTTGGATTCTGAGCGAATATCTGGAGTGCATTGCATCCCAGCGAATGAGCCTTGGCGATGGCATTGCTGTATCTGCCAGCCACCGAGAGGTGCATACCAACGATCATCTATATTATTGCCTCATTGTCAATATTTATTGCATTAGGAGGCAAGCCCGCTTATTCTGTCACAGGGTTGCGCGATGTACATTAGACATATTAATCTATGTTTTCGGGGAGACAAGCCTGATGAACAGAAGAACCTTCCTTAAGATGGGGGGCATTTCCGCGCTATGCTCTCTCTTTGCACCTCGTCTTGCGAGACGGGCGTTTGCGCAGGATGGCGAGCCCAATTACTGGATCGGAAGCAAGTACTTCATCCAGGACACAGTGGAGACTGGGGACCTGCCTGAACGTATATGGGCCAGGATTGGCGGCTCCTGGCATGTCTATCCTTCGAGACAGCTTCCGCAGGAATTCGTCGACTGGAATCTGGCAGCAAGAGTCGAGATGCTTGAGGCCATGGCGGGTGGACAGATGACAATGAGCTATGACGGCCCGCACAACGCCGCCGTCGCCACCGTTTCCAGGTTCGGCAGGGGCGACAGCGAATTCACGATCAACAACGCCTATAAGGGCATGGGAATGGTCCCGAGGCCCGACCGGATCGATGAGATTCTCGACCTGCTACACGCCACTGCTGACCACTCTCTTAGCGCAAAGCTCCAAATACTGATCGGCAATTACTCTGATGAGACGATATGGGACAGAACCAAGCAGGGCTCCCTGGAGCTGTACACTACTGCCGGATCGGAAACGCACAGCTTTAGGAACCAGATGCGAAATCCGATCTCGACCGTGGTCTTCCTCGACTCCATATCGTACGAGTTGAGAACCATCGCAAGGCTTATGCACCCCAACGATCCGACGTTGACGGACGACGAGAAGAAGATGGTTGACTATGTGAACACCGTGCACAACTACTTCCACGGCGGCCCCACGAACATCATCGTTGCCATCTACTATGTTGTGGAGGTCTTCGACAACTCGCCAGGTACATACGAGGCCGGATATAGAGTGGTACCGCCGCTAGACAGGGCAAGGGCGCTCAAGAGCTCCGGAAACAAGAAAGTCCAGGCGATCGGTTATTGAGACAACGCGCAATCGATGAGGTAATGGGAAATGCCGAGAATAAGTCTATTTATCTTTTTGGTCACCTCGATGGTTGCCTTCTATGGGGTCGCTGTCGGGCAGACACCCGTGGTCGAAGTCAGCACTGACAGCTCAACGTACCATTACGGCGACACCGGCGAGGTGCTGCTGACGGTAACGAATGGGCCTGAGGAATATGCTATCGATTTCTACCTGGCGCTGATCGGACCAGATGGGACTCAATATTTCTATCCGAGTTGGGGCAATATAATGCAGCCGGCTCTCACCGGCTTCGTGCTTCCGCCCGATTTCGAGATGGGGCCATTCGTGTACATC
>JAFGIT010000186.1 GCA_016929465.1 Candidatus Coatesiibacteriota bacterium
GTCCGACGAAAGGGAGGCGTCGAACATGAAGATCGTCCCAATCGTTCCTGATTCAGGGTCGAAGGTGAAGCTCGCGCTCGGTGCGGAGTTGCCTACCAACAGAGTGTCTGTCTTGGTGCCGGTTGCGCCCTCGGTGTCCATGGCGAGCAAGGTCACTTCTTTCGCTCCAGAGCTCGAATAGAGATGGTTTGCTGTCTTCTGATATGAGAGCTCTGTGTCGTAGATGCCGTCGGAGTCGAAGTCCCACCTGAACCTGAGGTCGTCAGCATCGTCCTCGACATCCCACGAATCCGAGGCATCGAACTCGAACAAGGTCATCGAGCTTCCGGACGGGGGATTCACGGTGAATTGGGCGACGGGCGGCATGTTGTCCGTCTTGAAGGTAAATATGATCGCATCATCGGCCGTTGAGCCTACTACATTCACCGGCGTGAGCCGTACGACATCGGCTCCCAAGAATCCATTTACGGTGTCAGTCACGTATTCGTATCCCGAATACCAATTCTCGCCGTCGTAGGCGAGTGAGAGCTGGTCCAGATTCGAAAAATCATCGAGACAGAGCCCGGAAGCAGCCTCCGCACCAGTGAACTCTCCCGTCAAATCCTGCAACTCGAAATCGTCCAGGTCGAGCGAGACGATCTCTCCGTCTCCCCACGCGAGCAGCTCGTCGTAATCCCCGAAGCGATGGATGACCGATATCCCCCTTGGCTGGAAACCATAGACATCCGCCAGGAAGGTCTCGATGGGAATCACATCGCCGGTCTCGGTGTTGAAGTAGGACATCAAGAGGCTGTCTTCATCGAAGCCGACGTACCCGTCCGCGAGCGCATCTCCCCACAGGTTCACCGGGACCACGTTCGTCGGGGTGAATTCGAAGACGTCCTCACACAGGTCGGTTATGTCGATCGTATCGTGAATCGAACCATCGTAGAGCCCGATTCTCAGGTGATAGGACGAGGCCCCGGTTGCGATGGCCGCCGCGAATACTATGGCGATTAGAAATGCGAATGGTCTATTCATGGCTATCCTCCTTGCAGAAGGCTTTGATACTTATTCCCAAATTTATCGTTAATACGATGATTTCTTGCGCACATCAAAGCCCTCGATGCACGCCCTTATTTTCTATTTCTTCCAACCGCAGGGACGTATCGCCATACAAACCTCGCGGCGCTGCCTCATCGAGAAGAACGGCAGAAGGACCATATCGTCATCCGCTTAGCTGCAGATCGAGTCGGCCGGGCCTACGCCCGGCCCACTATAGAGAATTATCTAGATTAGAAGCGCGAGCACTGCCTTCTGTGCGTGCATCCGATTCTCTGCCTGATCGAAGACCGCGGACCTCGGGTCGTCGTGGATCAGGTCATAAGTTATCTCCTCGCCATAATGGGCGGGGAGACAATGAAGCAGCGTTGCGTCTGGTGCGGCATGCGATAGAACCTCGGCATTAAGCCCATATCCCTTGAAAGCCTTCTTTCTGGCCTCAGCCTCCTTCTCCTGACCCATGCCAGTCCAAACGTCGGTATAGACGACATCCGCCTCCTCGATGGCCTGCATGACGTCATTGGTGATAAGCACCTCGCCGCCTCTCTCGGCTGCAATCTCGCGAGCCATATCGACGATTCTCTGGTTCGGCTCGTAGTCCGGTGGCGTCCCGATACTGACGTCCATTCCGACCGCGCTGCAGCCAAGCATGAGCGAATTGGCCATGTTGTTGCCGTCACCAATGTAAGCGAATTTCAGGCCCTCGAATTCACCCTTCTTCTCCCAGATCGTGAGAAGGTCCGCCAGAACCTGGCAGGGGTGATATGTGTCACAGAGCGCGTTTATTACTGGAACGCTCGCAAACTCAGCGAGGGAAGCCACCGTCTCGTGAGCGAATACTCTCGCAACGATGCAGTCCGCATAGCGGGAAAGCACCTTCGCGATATCCGCCACACCCTCTCTCTCTCCGAGCTTGATATCGCCAGGGGCGAGATACACGGCATGCGCACCGAGATGATTGAGACCGATCTCAAAGGACACTCTCGTCCTCAGAGATGGCTTCTGAAATATCATCGCGACGTTCTTGCCAGACAGGAGTTTATGTGCTTCACCTGCGTAGTGCTTGAGCTTCAAAGCCTGTGCATATTCGAGTATCTGAATAATCTCTTCTAGCGTAAGGTCCCCGAGCGTGAGAAGGTCACGCCCTTTAAGCTTCACTGCCATTTTGCCTCCGATTTCGGCTAACGTTTTAGCGGGTGGCCGTCCCGGCAAAACACCCGGCAAGTTCTTATAGACGCTCCAATAAAGCATAGAAAAAAAGACGTCCCGCGGATTCCGAATTGGATGCCGCCGGCCGCCAAGATAGCACTCAGAAACATAAACAGTCAAGACGGCGAGAAGGGGCATGTGGATGGGAATAGCCCTCGCCAAATCGCGACGCTACTTGAAACGCCGACGGATGGACCTGTTGAATAAGACGCTGAGGAGGTTCAAGCAAGTCACAAACGTAGCGGCATAGCCGCAGAATAGCAGAGTTATGAGCATGGACTCCCCGGCAAGACTGGCTGAAAGAAAGAACAGCGCAAGGCCGCCTGTCAACACGGCGAGAATCAGGGCGGCAGCGACTGCCATCAGCCATCCCCCGAACTCTTTGCACCTCGCCCCAAATGCGCCGAATATCGAGACCAGCCACATGAGTCTTATCAGAATTCTCCCTGCCACGCTCCCGATGGGCATTCGCCATGAAGTCCCTTGAGTGCCAATCCAGGCGAAGACGCAAAGCACCACAAAGGCTATCGTCAGAAAAAGAAACATCCGGGGGACGCGAAGGAACCTCTCCATCAACTTGTCATCGATCTCTTCTTTGATGCCAAGTGGCTTTGCTCGCGACTCTGGACTGGCCATTCTCTCTATAGAATATGAGAGCTCGCAACCAGCCTGTCTGAGCCGGGAGA
>JAFGIT010000187.1 GCA_016929465.1 Candidatus Coatesiibacteriota bacterium
CGACGAGCCGGGGACATTTGTCAGGATGTGCGAAATAAGCCCCCCAGTGCAGGATTCTGCCACCGCTAATGTCAGCCCACCAGATACAAGGCGAGCCTTCAGCTCCTCAGCCAATCGAGCCAGATCTCGCTCCGTCGTCCTTTCCCCCTTTCCCTTTACCCTTTTTCCTTTGTCCTGCTGATTCGCCGATGGCGAATTGCGCTCAGACACCAGTCTCTCTACCCAAAAGGCGCCTGACGAGCTTCTTAGCACCGTAAATCAGGCCGAAGATGCGGCCCAATGCTCTCGTCTGCCTATTCATATAGAACAGCCGCTTGAGGCCTACCTGTGCGGCCGGCAGCGTCGTCTCGTCGGACGTGAGAAGCCCTTCATCTACCGCAAGTTTGTGGATTTTCGTGTGTGGTTCGACACGGATGTAGCTTGCGAAGACCCTGCATCTCGAGCGTAGTCTCAGCTTCGACCCGATGAAGAATTTCAGCAGCGCGAGAAGGTCGCTAGGCCTCTCTCCAGCCGGGCTAATAAAGAAGTTGTAAGAGACCGAGGCTCTCGGATCCCCCTTGGCCATATTGAGCGTCCGCTCGATATCGGCGCGTCGCGACACTTTGCCCATCCTCTCGAGAACTGAATCCGTGAGGGCGTCGGGCGAAAAGGCGAATTCGACGCAGCCAGCCTCGAGAGCGAGGTTCCACTGCTCCTTGGTCAAGAAGCGCTCGGAGAACCAGCCGATCCAGTCCACTTTGTCCCCGAGTTTTCGCGAGACCATCTCCCTGCAAATCGCTTCGGAATGAGGGGGCGGGATGTTGAAGACGGGGGCTATGAACTGGAAGGTCTTGATGCCATGCTTTTCAATGAGCATCTGCACTTCATCGACGATCTTAACGGGGTCCCTCAGTCTCACCCTCGGCCCGTTCAAAAATGGATACACGCAGTATATGCACTTCTGGGCGCAGCCCCGCGAGCTCTCGACTCCGATGCCGAAAGGCACTTCTCTGTAGGGAGCGGGATCAACGGCATAGGGCGCATCATCCGGGTATTCAGAAAGGTCGAATAGCTGCCCTTCGCCGGTCGATTTGACTTCGCGACCTTGGCGATGTAGCACTCCCCCAACCGATTGCGGATTATCCATGCCATCTAGTAGCGACTCGAAGGTGATTTCGCCCTCCGAGATGACGCCGAAGTCGATACTCGGCACCGCCTGCATTATCTCATTCGAGTAAATCGAAAAGCCCGGGCCACCTATAACGATGCGTGAATTTGGGAGAGCCGACTTGATCGCATCGGCGATCTTGGGGATCTCCAGGAAGTAGTAGAACCGGTCTCGATATTGCGTCGTATCGACGTTTCTGAGCGAGATTCCGACGACATCCGGCGAATGTGCCTTCAATGCGGCGTTCAAACCGTCGTATGGCTCTCGGTGGATGTTCATGTCGAGTATCGAGACCTTGTGTTCGGTCTTCAGCGAGAGATAGCGCGCGAGTGCATTCAGTCCAGCAGGGAATATTGGCGGCTCGAAGCGACCAAGATACGCCTGCACAAGCAGAAGCCTCAACGCGCCCTTCTCCTGTGCGCTCTCCTCAGAAATATGAGAAAGAGAATGATTATCTGCGCGAATAGTCCGCCCAGGAAGTCCGCCGCTATGTCCGGGAGGCTCGCGTATCTGCTCTTTACGAAATACTGGTGGAATTCATCACTGACGGCGTAGGCCAGGCAGAACAAAGTCGCGATTGTGGCGGCCATCTTCGGGCTGAAGGAGACGGGCCTGGTCCTGAAGGCGATGTGGGCGAGTAGGCCCATTATGAAATATTCGATGAAGTGGAGCACGTAATCCGGGACCTTGTTGAGCTCCCGTGGGACGTTCGAGATGGATGAACCAACGAAGACCAGTCCGCAATATCCGATGAGCATCGCCCACACGAGCAACGGCCGGTCCGTCAGTCCCTTCCTTCTCCCGAACGGTCTCTGTCGGCCTGAATTCAAAGGTCTTCTCCTTGGGCCTGTTCTCATATTGATCTCGACATTTGCTCCACCACGATCGAATGCGGAGCGAGTTATATTATACCTGACGGCCAGGATTCACATCTCCGCAGGTTATAGCAATGCAGTTGTTTGAGCAAGTTCAGATGGAAGCATCCACCCACGCAGCAACCACTCGTTTTCCCCTACCGACACGGCCAGGATGCATCTCACCCCACCGCGATTGGCGCCCGCGCTCCGAGTCCGTCTGTCAAAATTAGTTGCAAGGTATTCCTTGTTGGCTTACTTTTGTGTGCGGAGAGATGCCGGAGAGGTCGATCGGGGCCGACTCGAAATCGGTTGTACGGCTTAAACCGTACCGGGGGTTCGAATCCCTCTCTCTCCGCCATTTTTATTACCGCGAGACCTCCTTCGGAGAGTACTCCACTAACTGATGGACCGCGGTTCAACGATGTAGGGATGGATGATGAGTGACAATGGCTCCGGGCGTCACGGAAGAGCCGTGATCAAGACGGGTGTCGGCTTTGGCTCAGCGTTGGCGATAGCCATCTCGTGGTCCGTGAATAAGTCGATCCTCTGGGCGATAATTGACGGCGTGCTGTCCTGGATCTACGTGATCTATTACGCGGTGACGAGATAGGAGTTGGCAAAGCGGGAGAGCCTTGCGGTGCAGTCGCGTCAATCGGCCGGACGTAATGCCGACGGCTGAGGCGTATCGGACTTCCCGCTGTTTAGCTATTCTACAGATCGAGCCATTTTGTATTGAGCGGAGAGGTGTCCGAGAGGCCGAAGGAGCACGATTGGAAATCGTGTAGGCGCTAACACGTCTCGGGGGTTCGAATCCCCCCCTCTCCGCCATCAAATGCGTCCACGGAGAGCTCATGGCCAGCCTCGATTCTTGGAGATACTGCCTGTTAAGGAACGAACCTCCCATGCACCCACAATTCCCCAGGAGTAGAACATGACCGAATCGACTATCATCGACCGAATAAGGCAGAAGGAAGACCTCGAGCAACTGGTTGACCACATAATAGATAATCCAGGCGAGATTAAGGTCCTGGTGAACGCAATCGAAACTCTGAAGGGCAACCTGAGGTACGCTGCCGAGAAGCTCATCCGGTTGACGAGTGAGAGGGAGCCGGCGTTGCTCTATCCCCACTTCGATTTCTTCGTGAGTCTGCTCGATTCAGAGAACTCATTTCTCAAATGGGGAGCCATCATCACATTGTCGAATCTCGCCAGCGTGGACGAGGAGGACAAATTCAGCCGCATATTCGACAAGTACTACTCCTACGTGCGCGGGCCCAATGTGGTTTCGGCGTCCAATGTCGTCGGAAATTCTTGGAAAATCGCCCTGGCGAAACCGGAACTCTCGGATGCCATCGTTGAGAAGGTCCTCGCGCTGGAGACCGCAGAGTTCGTCCACAAGGACGAGCCGTCCCCCGAGTGCAGGAGAGTGGTGGCAGGAAATGCGATAGAGTCCTTCGGGAAGTTCTTCGATGTCATCAGAGATAAGGAGCGAGTCATCGCATTCGTAGAGAGACAATTTGACAGCCCGCGTGCGGCAGTGAGCAAGCGTGCGGCGAAATTCCTGAAGATCTATTCCAATAGGCCCTTAAGCTGACTTGTTTAATTATATGGGGGCTGTGATATTGTGATCTGGACTTTGGCAAACAGCATTTGAGGGGAGATATGCAAAAACATAAAACAGCTGTTTTGGTGATAATGGACGGTTGGGGGTTGAGCGGCGAGCGTAAGCACAACGCAGTCTATCTGGCCGATAAGCCCAACGTGGACCGGCTATGCGAGCTATATCCGAACACGAAGATCAAGGCATCGGGCGAGGCGGTCGGCCTTCCAGAGGGCCAGATGGGGAACTCCGAGGTTGGTCACCTCAACCTGGGCTCCGGGAGAATCGTCTATCAGGAGCTTGTGCGAATATCACGGGCGATACGCGATGGTGATTTCTTCAAAAATGAGGCATTGCTTTCGAGTGTGGAGGAGGCTAAGCGCAAGGGTTCCGCGGCACACATTCTGGGACTGCTGTCCGATGGTGGAGTACACAGCCACTTGGACCACGTCTTGGCGCTGGTGAGGCTGTGCAAGAAGGATGGCATTGAGCGGGTCTTTCTTCACTGCTTCCTCGACGGCAGGGACACGCCTCCTCAGAGTGCTTTGAATTACATAGAGCGGACGGAGAGGGAATTAGCTAGCTATATGGGTGCTAAAATAGCCAGCGTAGGGGGCCGATACTACGGGATGGACCGCGACAATCGCTGGAATCGAGTCGAGAAGGCTTATGATGCGATTGTCTTGGGTGAAGGGCCCCGGGCGTTGACCGCGACGGATGCGGTCAACCTTGGCTATTCCAGGGGTGAGATGGACGAGCTCATGCTCCCGACGGTCATCGTGGATGCGAATGATCAGCCGATCGGACCCGTGCGTGATGGGGACATCTGCATGTTCGCCAATTTCAGGGCGGACCGCACCAGGGAGATGACTTCGACGCTCATCGACCCCGGTTTCGACAGATTCGAGCGGAAGAGCTTCCCGAAGTTGGCAAGCTACGTGTGTATGACCGAATATAAAGAGGAGTTCGGGAATTTCGAAATCGTCAAGGTCGCATATCCCCCGCAGAGGCTCGAGAGAATCCTCGGAGCGGAAATAGAAGCTGCCGGAAAGAGGCAGTTCCACTCGGCGGAGACCGAGAAGTACGCGCATGTGACTTTCTTCTTCAACGGAGGCGTTGAGGAGCCTTTCGAGCACGAGGATAGGCTTCTAATACCATCTCCATCGGTCGCAACGTACGATCTGAAGCCGGAGATGAGCGCGTATGAGGTTCGGGATGCGGTCGTCAATCGAATCCTATCCCGCAATTACGCCTTCGTCGTCGTGAACTTTGCCAATGCGGACATGGTCGGCCACACGGGGGACCTCGAAGCCGCGATCAAGGCCGTCGAGACAGTCGATGAATGCGTGGGCGAGGTCGTGAAGGCGACTCTCTCCGTGGGTGGCTGCGCTATCGTGACCGCCGACCATGGAAATGCAGAGAAGATGTGGGACGAGGAGACAGGTGCGCCTCACACTGCGCACACAACTAATCCGGTTCCTTGCATCATCGTGGCAGATGGCTGCGGGCCTTTGATCCAGGATGGCAAGCTCGCTGACGTGGCCCCGACCATACTCACTCTTTTGGAGCTCGATGTCCCCGAGGAGATGAACGGCACCGTGCTCTTCAAAAATTGAGCCCGCGAATATAGAGAGGTCTGCGGCATTGCCCTCGCCCCGTTCTTGACCGAGGGCGTTCCATACTCGCGCTCTTTTGATAGCACAAGACGGTTGAAGAGCGCCCCCCTTCAATGGGATACTCGCCTTCGACGACTCCTGCGGCGAAGCGGCTCCCCGCAGGTTTTCGTGCGAATTGCCGCAGCATTCTGAATGGATTATGGAGCCGATTGAATCGGAGTTGATTTGAGGAGATAAGGTCGGTAATCGCCATTTTGGCAATCGCCGACGTTTGGTCATTTCGCCATGAAGGTCAAAAGCTATTCGGATCTATACAGGAAGCTCATCGGGCTGCATGCCAAGATCCCATACTGCATCTCGCCCAAGAAAGCGCTTCCGCCGCTTCAGGCTTTCTTTGAGGTCACTTATCGCTGCAATCTCAGGTGTGAGATGTGCCAGTTCAACGACTTCTTCGAAGTGAATGAGAGAGTCGCCGGCAAAAGCGAGGAGCTGAGTGCGGATGAAATCAGGGGCATCATCAGACAGGTCCCAAGATATTCGCTTCTCTCATTCAGCGGCGGAGAGCCATTTGTGCGCCCTGACATCATCGAAATACTGGAGTATGCTTCTCGCCGTAATACCACGCATATCATCACCAACGGCACCCTCGTGAACGAAGAGAAGGCGAAGAGACTCGCCGAGCTCGGTGCCAATTCCTTCGGAAGAAAGGGGCTGGTCCTCATCGGTGTCTCGGTGCATGGAGACGAGGCACTTCACGATGGAATAACGAGATCTAAGGGCTCCTTCGAGAAGGCATGCAGGACGGTAGAGATGATACGGCATCATCGCGACAAGCTTGGCAAGAAGTATCCGCTGATCAATTTGAAGACCGTCATAACTAAGAAGACAGTCCCATTCCTTGGTTACATGTTCGAGCTTGCTGAGAAGCTCGGCGCTGACATCTGCAATTTACTGACCATGAACAGCGCGCTGGATTTCTATTGCCGTCTGGCAAAGCTGGATGATATGGACAAGATCCGGTCGTGGGCGAATACGCCGGCTGTTCCCGAAAATCTGGATGTGGACCTTCTGGACAAGATGCTGAAAGAGGTCGAGGAGAAGGCTGCGAATTCGAGAGTGCAGCTGAGGCTTTCGCCGCAGGGGATACCGCGCCAGGAGATGGTCGATTTTCACAGGGACAGGCTCAACCTGGCGCGCTACGTGTGCTATATGCCCTGGTCGAAGGTCTTCATATCCGCTTACGGCGACGTCCTGATCTGTTTCAACCAGTGGGTCGGCAGCCTTCGCGAGAGCAGCTTGAGGGAGCTCTGGATGGCGCCAAAGATGATGAAATTTCGCGAGATGCTCAAGAATGCGGGCATTTTCCCAGCCTGCGCCGGATGCTGCCAATCAGAGTACTCTCTGAGATAGTCCCAGTGACCGCGCCGCAGCCCAGGACACCCTTCACCGCGGGCCGCAGGCAAGGCCCTCCCCGCTCAAAGACCAGACTGACGCTCCTGATCCTGGTCATACTCGCGGCAATATTGAGGTTATACCACCTCGGCCATCTCTCGCTCTGGTACGACGAGGCAGCGACCGTCGTGCTCTCGAGGGACATCTCAGTCCTGCCTCAATCACTTTCGACTTCTGCGCCGCTTCCATTCGTGATTGCACATTACTGGAACCTGTTTGGCCACTCCGAGCTCTGGATCAGGCTCTGGGCCGCTCTATTCGGCATCGCGCTCGTCCCCCTAATCTGGGCGATAGGCAAGCGGCTCTTCGGGGAAAGAGCGGGTCTATATGCCGCCGCTCTCATCGCCGTCAATCCGCTCTTCGTTTATTACTCCCAGGAGGCGAGGGCTTATTCGCTGCTTCCCTTCTTCATAGTGGCCTCAGCCTACTGCTGGCTGATCGCGCTCTACAGGAGAAATTGGCTGGCGCCGGGGCTTTGTGCGGCGTTCTCGCTCGCGCTCGCATTCTACTCGCACTACTACTCAGTGCTCTGGATACTGTCAATTCCGCTATCGATATTGATCGCGGCTCGCACGAAACGAAACCTGGTCTCAGCAATATGGCTCGATGCAAAGATACTGGTCATCTCACTCATTTTCGTTGCGCCATGGCTCGCGGTGTTTTACGACAAGGCAACGACCACGGTCTCGGTAGCCGACTTCTGGGTCCCGAAGCCCGGCCTTGGCGTGCTGCTTACTAGCCTGAAGAACATGTCGGCAGGCTTCCAGGCTCCGCCGACAGCCGGCGCGATTGCCGCCGCCATCATCGCATTAGGCGCAGTGACCGGGATTATCTGCTCGCTGACACGCGGCCGCGCCACTGAGATCCGCTTCGTCTTGGTGAACCTGCTGCTGCCGATTGCCGCTGCTTTCCTGATATCGAAAATCGCCAAGAACTCAGTCTATCTGGACCGCTGCCTGATCCCGTCGGCGGCCTTCCTGATGCTACTGGCAGGTTACGGGATATCCACTTTGAGAAGGAGTGTCGCCTGGCCGATATTCTTGGTCTTCGGGTGCCTCATATCAGCCTCCCTCTACAATCACTATCACAATATCATTCCGGACCAGAAGTGCTGCCCAGGCGTTCGTCAGAGAAAGGAATTCAGGCAATCAGCCGAGTATATAAAGAGCCAGATTAGAGAAGGGGACCTCATAGGCCACACTTGCCGCAGCTCACTCGCACCATTCATGGTCTATTTTCCGGAGGAGCAGTCACAGGTGGTCCTCGCTTCCAGCAGGGAGCACAGGGCGAATATAATGCGGAAATACCCGTATAAAGGCCTTTGGGCCAGCAAGTTGTCGGAGATGACCCTCCCGATCGCCGTCTCTGACATTCCTGCAGGCTATAGGCGGCTGTTCCTGATTGGCAGCGAATGGGACATAGACAAGGGCGATTTCTACTCTATAGAGAAGCGCACGATATTGGAGCATCTCGACAGCATGTACCCGCTCCAATCTCACAAGGAGTTCTATGGCGCGCCGGTCTATGTCTATGATCTAGCGCACCCGCGCGTGATAAAAGGAACGAGCGTCGGAACAGAAGTAGGCTCGCAGGCCGAACCGACGAATTCACAAGACAGCCAGTGAACCTCAAATCGACACTCAAGAGCACATATAGCCTGCTCGCAGAGCGGTCCACGCAGGGATTCGCCAACAGGGTGGGATTCCGCCTGTTCAGGGACGCACGAGTCCTTTCCGAGCTGCTAGTCCCGCAGCGTTTCTTCAGCAAGACAGTCGTCGTAAAGAGACCTTCGGATGGGGCTTTTGCCTCATTCAGAAGCTGGGGCAACGAAAGCAGCCTCTGGTACCTCCGGCAGTGCCTTCAGAGGTCCGGGCTATCAATCATTGACGATGAAGAGCTTCCGGATGAGGTCCCGGAGCCGAGTATAGAATTCGTGTGGCACAATCGGGCTCTCTCATCGAGGTTCCGCCGCAGCGGCTTTTTGGTCGCTCCTGGCCAGGTAAGGTCCCGGGTCGATCTCTCCGAGGGGATGGAGATGGTCAGGTCGAGGTTCCTGAGAAGCGCAAAGGCTGCCGTTAGGCATAATCGCGAGCGCGGACTGCGCTATCACATAGCACAGGGCGAGGGGAACTTGACGCAATTTTATGAGCAGATGTATTTGCCCTACCGACAGGCGAGATTTCCCGGCAATCCCATTGTAAAGGAGTTCGATATGCTGCGTGACTTCGCATCCGGATCGGTCATGCTGGTCGTCACGGAGGCGTCGGTCGGGACGTTCGAGCACCTTGACGATGCGCTTGGCGCACTCCTGATCCGAAGCTCCGGAGCGAGCGCAACACCAGACATGCCGGGAATAAGCGGCGACCCGGCTGCTGCGCTGGATAGAGGCGTGGTCGAGGCGCTCTACTACTTCTCGTTGGAGTGGTGCTTCGACCAGGGCGTCCAATCGGTCGATCTCGGCCAGAGCCACCCGTTCCTGGACGACGGGATATTGCGGTTCAAGACGAAATGGGGAGCGAGGGTCGAGGCCAGTCAAACCGGTCTCCACAACCTCGGGGTGCGCTTCTTGGACAATGGTTGGCTGGGAAAGCATTTTCTGGAGCACCATCCGCTGATCCTCGAGCGGCGAGTTAAGCGGCGAGCCAGCCTGGTGGGAATCTCATACATCCCGCCCGACGAGCTCAATTACCACAACGTGAGGAAGCTCGGAAGGAGCCGCATGATCGAGGGCCTGTCCGGGTTGGTAGCGGTCTCCGATCCCGAATCGACCTCGGAGGCGGAGAATCTCGCCTCACAGGTCCCCGACGTTCGATTCCTGCCATGCTACGATCTCAGGTATCTTGCTTCGGCTCTTTCGATGCCACGTGGGATGGATGTGACTCAAAATTCTGGGTAATCCAAGGCCAGCGTTGGTTTCCGTAAATTGCTGTCTAATTGACCTGTTTTGCTCAGTTAATGCCCCAGCGGGGCATCATGTGGATAGCCGTATGGTGTAGGCCGAAGGCCAAACCTGCGGATCCAAGGCGACCAAAATGAGACTTCCCCTTCCCGTCAACCGCGGTGCGATTGACGGGAAGGGGAAGTAATTGGGGGAAAGCGTGCTCTGGTTCCGCGCGTTTCACACGCGGCTACCCAAATGTCGCCCTTTCAGGGCGGAGTCGTGTTGATCATATTCATCGACGGGAACTGCACTCTGAAACTCACCTGTAATCTAACGTCACACGCCCCGGGCACAGTTAGAAATCAGTTGATATAATCCCCTGGAGCGAATAGCCATCGCTCTGGAAGACTATCTCGGTGCCGGGCGCGGGGTCGAGGTAGTATTTCATCCAGTTCGGAACTCGAAGGCGAAGGTGGAGTGATTCATCCGATCCGCCTTTCTTATCGATCACCTTCGCGATGGTCCAACCACGAATGACCATCTCGTCGGATATCTCGACCTTGTCCACGGTCGCGGAGGAGGTGTCGGGAAACGTCGCGCTGATCTCGAATTCCCCGAAGGGCCCTCCTTCGAGCGGGATATTCGATCTCCTTTGAGAGAATTCATGCCCGTATTTGAACGCCGAGATGAGAAGAAGACAGGCGAATATGATAGTCGCGAAGCGCATTGATGCGGATGAGC
>JAFGIT010000188.1 GCA_016929465.1 Candidatus Coatesiibacteriota bacterium
ACTAATAATCGCAAATGCAATTATCAGAGAGCAAAAACCATGGGTCAATCCGATGAAAACAGCTTGACCTTAAACACAGTCACTACACGACGGGAAATCCGACCTATTAGACAGCCACTATATCCCCGAGGAGAATCCGCCGCTCTGTTAGTATGCAGTGATAGCCGTCCCGGGTGACTGCAATCTGAGGCCGTCCTCCCATTCCGTCTTGATTCCCACCGACTATCAAGTAGTATGCGAGATATAGAGCTAGAGAATCTCAAATATGTCTCCGATTTGGATAGAGGTGTTTGACATGGGCTGTGCGAGTGGGACGCAATGCTGTTGCGGCCCGGACAAAATTCGCCATGTGCGTGAGATCAGGAGCGACCTCAGGGAGCTGAGCGGGCTGCGGGCATTTGTGCGGCAGGTATGCAGCTCGACATTGCTCGATGAGGATAGAACGGCCCAGCTGGAATTGGCGGCGAATGAGACTGTGTGCAACATCATCAAGCACTCGTATGGAGGGCGTGCAGATGGGCGGATTATGGTGCAGGTGGAAGCCCTCTCCGATCGCCTGACGTTGCGGCTCTACCACTGGGGAAAGGCGTATGACCCTGAGTCGCAGCCTATTCCGCAGATCGAGACATTTCCAGAGAGGGGATTTGGGCTCTATATAATCAGACATACAGTTGATGAAGTGAGGTACTTCGCCGAGGATGATGGGCGAAATTGCGTGCTGCTGACGAAGTTTCTATAGTATTGATTTGAGTGAGGAATTTTATGGAATTAGCTCTCGAGCGGATTGACGACATTCTGGTTATAACGGTCCCGGGACGCGTTTTGGACGCAGCTCGCGTCGATGACTTCAAAGAGACCGTTTCTGCAATTCTGAAGAATGAGAAGAAGGCTGTCCTCGATCTCAGCAAGCTCGATTTCGTCGACAGTTCGGGGCTTGCCGCAATCGTCTCATTCGCCAGGACGCTCGAGGCTGCTGATGGGAGCCTTCGAATAAGCGGACTGAACAAGCAGGTTCGCTGGCTCTTCGAGCTGACGAAGATGGAAGCTGTTTGCGGCGGCCCATTCGAATCGAAGAGAGATGCAGTTGAGAGCCTTCTTCAGGTCGAGGCCCAATAAGTCGGGCACAGATGGATTGATCAATTACCTTTTCTGGATTGGGCAAATAGGAGTTTGGCAATGGAGCTGAGCGTTAGAGAAGTTGGTGGTGTCGCCGTGGTCAAGGTGCCGGGACACTCACTTGAAGCCAGTAATGTGGATGAATTCAAACAGGACATGATACCCGTTCTCGACAAGTACTCGTCGGTGGTCCTCGATGTTCAGGGCCTGGAGTTTGTCGATAGTTCCGGGCTTGGGGCCTTCCTTTCTTGCTTGAGGCACCTCAATTCGTCTGGCGGCGACATGAAGATAACGGGGATGCAGAAGCCGGTTCGGGCGTTATTCGAGTTGGTCAGAATGCACAGAATTTGCGATGTCTTCGACAACGTTGATGAGGCGATAAGGGCCTTCAAGAAATAGCGGACAATGGCCACATTCGTGGGCTGTTGCCCGAGTCAGCTGAGCGCTCAGTGCTGCGCCAGCGCCTGAGAGGCCTGCTTTGGTGACGATTGCTCTATTGCCGTTCGGCCCGTATTGCGAATCTGAGGGTCAGGGCCAGGCGGGGTGCTTCAACTCGCGGGTAGGAGATTAATGCATGGAAATGAACGAGGCTGCATTCGAAGAGGCTGTTCGTCGGCATATCAAGTTTTCCCTCGGTAAAGCATACGACGATGCGACGATAAGGGATTTCTACTGGGCGGTCTCACTTGCCGCGATGGACCTCATGGTCGAGGGCATGCTCGAGACGAGGCTCAGACATAGAAACGCGGACGTCAAGAGGCTCTACTACCTCTCGGCGGAATTTCTTATGGGTCGCGCTCTCAACAACAACCTCTGCAACCTCGGTCTCTATGAGGTCTTTCAGAATTCGATTCGAAAGATGGGACTCGATCCTGACGGGATAGAGTCGTGCGAGTTCGATGCGGCGCTTGGCAATGGCGGGCTGGGCCGGCTCGCGGCCTGCTTCCTCGATTCGCTAGCCACGCTCAACATGCCCGGATACGGGTATGGGATCAACTACCAGTACGGTCTTTTCCGGCAGGAGATAGTTGACGGCTATCAGAAGGAGAAGCCGGATACATGGCTTGCATACGGGACGCCGTGGGAACTCGGAAGATATGGCAAGGCGTGTCCGGTTCCGATATACGGCCACGTTGAGAATCACGCGGGAAAGGATGGCGCGGACAATCCGATGTGGTTCGGGTGGCAGCTGATCATCGGAGTGCCATACGACATGCCGATCGTTGGTTATGGAGGGGAGACCGTGAATTACCTCAGGCTCTTCTCAGCGAGGGCGTCTCGCGAATTCGATATGAAGATATTCAACGACGGGGATTACTTCCGCGCCGTCGAACAAAAGATCTCATCCGAGACCATCTCGAAAGTGCTCTATCCCTCCGACTCCAAGGCCGAAGGGCGAGAGCTGCGACTTATACAGGAGTACTTCCTGGTCTCGTGCGCGATCCGCGACATCGTGAGGAGATACGAGATGGGGCACAACTCCTTCGAGCTCTTTCCCGAAAAGGTCGCGATCCAGCTCAACGACACCCACCCCGCACTCGCGGTTGCCGAGCTGATGCGGGTGCTGGTCGATGAGGAGTCGCTGCCCTGGGAGAGATCGTGGGAGATCACGACCGCGACGATGGCCTACACGAACCACACTCTACTTCCCGAGGCGCTCGAGAAGTGGCCCGTCGGATTGCTGGAGCGAGTGCTCCCGAGGCATCTGCAGATCATCTACGAGATCAACCGCAGATTTCTCGATCGGGTCGCGACGCTTTATCCAGGGGATATCGACCGTCTCCGAAGGACATCGATCATAGAAGAAGGCGACGATAAGCAGATTCGCATGGCCCATCTGGCGACAATCGGCAGCCATTCCATCAACGGTGTCTCTGCGCTTCATTCGGAGCTGGTCAAGACGATGCTATTCCCCGACTTCTTTCAGATGTGGCCGCAGCGTTTCAACAACAAGACAAACGGAATAACTCCAAGAAGATGGCTTTTATTGGTGAATCCTGGCCTGAGTGAGCTGGTAACAGAGTATATAGGTGACGAATGGGTCAAGGACATCGACCGCCTCCGCGAGATTGAGCCACTCTCTACGGACGCTTCCTTCAGGGAGCGATTCCTTGCCGTCAAGAGGGCCAACAAGGAGAGATTGGTCGAATTGATCAAGGAAGAAGTCGGGACGACGATAAATCCGGACTCGCTGTTCGACGTCCAGGCCAAGCGAATTCACGAATACAAGCGTCAACTTCTCAAGGTCCTGCACATAATCCACGAATACCTGCGGCTCGTGGAGGACCAGAAGGTCCCGACCGTTCCAAGAACCTACATCTTCGCCGGGAAGGCTGCGCCTGGGTATTGGGCCGCGAAGATGATCATCAAATTGATCTGCAATGTTGCCGAAGTGATCAACGAGGACCCCAGGGCGAAAGGTCTCATGAAGGTCGCGTTTATCCCGGACTACCGAGTGTCGCTCGCGGAGCTGATCATACCCGCTACGGACCTTAGCGAGCAGATATCGACCGCTGGAATGGAGGCATCCGGCACGGGCAACATGAAGTTCGCACTGAACGGGGCGCTCACCATCGGAACGCTCGACGGGGCCAACATCGAGATAAGGGAGGAAGTTGGGCAAGAGAACATCTTCATCTTCGGATTGAGGAATGAGGAGGTTGAGGCTCTGAGGGCCTCGAACTCCTATAATCCAAGAGAGATCTACCAGTCCAACCCGGATGTGAAACGTATCCTGGACGCGATCAACTCAGATGTCTTCTCCATCGATGAACCCGGTCTCTTCCGCTGGGTATTCCACAACCTTCTCGACTGCAACGACCGGTACTTCCACCTTGCCGATTTCGTTTCATATTTGAGCGCACAGCAATCTGCGTCAGAGACGTTCCTGAATAAGGACGAATGGGCGAGGAAGGCGATTCTGAACGTCGCCAGAATGGGGCGATTTTCGAGTGACCGCACGATACGCGAATACGCAAAGGACATCTGGGGCATCAAGCCTCTTCAATAATGAGACCGAGTGGCCTCACCGTCGTTCGATGTTCGCTCCGGTCATTGCAAATCCCCTTTAATAAGGAAATCAATTGACAGGAAATGGCCACTGCATACAATTGTCTGATTATTCGGCCTTTGAGGATGGCCTACCATAGGCGTATTTATTGGGAAGAGCTTTGGGCACCGAGATTGGATTCGAGGTAAGTGGTGTAAGGATAGGCGGCAAGAGGCCCATCGTCATTGCTGGGCCCTGCACCGTCGAGTCTGAGGAACAGACCCTTGCCGTTGCGCGCGCCGTGAAGGCTGGCGGTGTTCAGATATTGCGTGGCGGCGCATTCAAGCCGAG
>JAFGIT010000189.1 GCA_016929465.1 Candidatus Coatesiibacteriota bacterium
ACGGCCGCGGATTCCGGCGATCAACATCCATCCAGCGCTCATCCCGGCTTTCTGCGGCAAGGGCTACTACGGCGACCGTGTGCACAAGGCAGTCCTGGAATACGGCGTCCGGTTCACAGGCGTTACGGTGCACTTCGTCGATGAGGAATACGATCACGGTCCCATCATACTTCAGGAGCCAGTCGAGGTCCGGCAGGACGATACCGTTGAGACCCTTAAGTCGCGCGTCCATAGCGTCGAGCAGAGGCTGTATCCGATGGCGATCAAGCTCTTTGCCGAGGGCCGGCTCAAGGTCCAAGACCACAAAGTCATCATCCTACCCCGCGAAGATACGGGATAGACCCCGGCGCGATATTTCGCTATGGAGCTCGGAACCCGCAACCCATGAGAATAGCAATCGTTCACGACTGGCTGACTGGCACCCGAGGCGGCGAACGGATACTCGAAGCTCTCTGCGAGATGCTTCCGACCGCGACGATATTCTCGCTCCTGCACGTTCCGGGCACGGTCTCCAAGGCCATCGAAGAGCATCCGATTCGCACCTCCTTTGTTCAGCGCCTGCCGCTCGTCCGAGAGCACTACCGACTCTATCTCCCGCTCTTCCCAAAGGCCATCGAATCGCTCGATCTCTCCGGCTACGACCTCGTCCTCAGCGTCAGCCACTGCGCCGCAAAGGGCGCCGTCCCTCCGACCGGGACGGTCTCAATATGTATTTGCCTCACTCCGATGAGATACGCCTGGGACCAGTTCGATTCTTACTTCCCGCCTCGAACAGTCAGACGAGCATTAGTAACGCCGTTCATCAACAGGCTCCGCAAGTGGGACAGAGAGACGTCAGATAGGGTCCAGCATTTTGTCGCGATTTCCGAGTTCGTGGCCGGACGAATAAAACACTATTATGGGCGACAATCAGTGGTTATCTACCCGCCTGTCGATCTATCGAGGTTCACAATCGCCCCCCACCCCCCCGAGGATTACTACCTCATTGTCTCCGCTTTCGCACCATATAAGCGCCTCGACATCGCCATCGAGGCGTTCAAGGGCCTCGACCGAAAGCTCAAGATAATCGGCGAAGGCCAACACGAGCGACAGCTCGAGAAAATGGCGCCTCGTAACGTGGAGTTTCTGGGGGCGCTTCCAGACGAGGAGGTCGCCTGTCGCCTGTCCCGGTGCAGGGCGCTGCTTTTTCCCGGCGTCGAGGATTTCGGCATCGTGCCCGTTGAGTCGCTCGCTTCAGGGCGACCGGTGATCGCCTTTGCCGCGGGCGGGATTCTGGAGACGGTTGAGGATGGCAAAACCGGCTTCCTATTCGCCGAACAGACGCCAGCCTCTCTAGTCGAGGCCATCCATCGGTCTGAGAATCTCACGCTTGAGCCCGAGAAGCTGCGTGAGGCGGCGCAGAAGTTCGATGCTGATATCTTCAAGCAGAAGATTGGGAAGCTCATCTTGGAGAGAATGGCCGCCGCAGACCGCAGCCGAGAGCTGTAATTTGGTTCCAGCGGTCGGGCGGAGCTTTTTGAGGCCGTCCAATAAGTCGGTAAGGAGTCGTAGGGTGCGCTGCTTGCCCCGCCCTATCGAGGCTGTCTCATAAGTCCGTTTTGCCTGTGTAGGGGCGATTCACGAATCGCCCTGGTCTAATCCGATCGGGCACCTTAAGGGGGGTTCGTGACCCGCCCCTACACGACGTTGATGTCCTTTTATAGCCACATTTGGGACGTCAGGCCCGTCTGAGCACGGCGCCCCTTGATCTTGACAACCTGTCCGATTTCCTCATCAGGAAGCCAGCAAGACATAAAACACCCTTGCCATGAATGGGCTGGACAAAAGCCCACTAATCTGGCCTATTCTCGACGTAGTATCAGTCTTTTGAGGCAGCTTGACGGAAGGGGCAACATGAGGCGGAAGAGAATCTCCACAGCCTTCTACACCCTGGCTTACGGTTTCGGCGTACCCGCCTTCCACTTCCTGACCTGGTTCATGCTGAACGGCAAGAGCCAGGACTCCATCACCAGAGACACGTTCGTCGCGCTCGGCGTTCTCGCTGCTGTAATACAGGTATTTGCGATTGCGGTTCTGCTGACATTCATTTACAGGGTTTGGAAGGCCATTCAGGACGGTGAGGCCAGCACATCGCCGGCGGCTGCCGCCTGGCTGCTGTTGATCCCCGTCTTCCAGCTCTTGTGGGTGTTCAGGGCAATCTGGGGATTTGCGAAGGATTACAACCGGTTCCTGGGCCGCCACGGGCTCGAGCTCCAGAAAGTGCCCGAGAGATTCTACCTGGCATGTTCGATATTCCTGGCGGCGAGGTGGACTTATCAGACTGTGGGTGCGCTCCAGCCATTCTTCAAGGGAATGACCCTGCTGGGACCATACTCGCATATCCTTACAATATGGTCGCTCGCTCTAACCCTGATTATCATCATAAGGAGCTCTAATGCGGTAAACGCCCTGCCAGAACCGGCGGCAGAGCGTTGATGCGAGCTCGGCACGTGCCACCCGACCGTCTCTGG